>DAIQBR010000088.1:0-1976 GCA_036781105.1 Kiloniellaceae bacterium | reverse complement strand
TCAACTGCTCGACCTGGGCGACCAGCGCGTGCAGATGGCGGAAGGTCGACGCCAGCATCGCCGTGCAGAGCTCCGGATGGGACTTCATCATGCCGAGAATCAGCCCGGCGCGCACCGGCATGACCCGGCAGTCGGTCACCGCCTCCGCCGCGACCGGGTAGACGTCGTTCTGGAAAGCCGCGGCCTCGCCAAAGCTTTGCCCCTTGGTGACCACGGCCTCGGCACCGCTTTGCGAAATCCGGAACAGCTTCACCCAGCCTTCGAGCACGATGTAGACGTTGTGAGCCGGCTCGCCCTGCAGAAAGATCGTGGCGCCGCGGCCGAAGCTGCGGATCTCGGACTGCGAGAGGATCGTCTCGATGAGTTCCCCAGGCACGTTCGAAAGCAACACAGACGCTTTGGCGATCTGCCAGTCTTCGCTTGGTCGCATTGATCCCTCCCCTGGCGCGTGGAGCAATACCGAGCCCTTCGTCGACAGTCCCGGCATTGAGGTGCATCAACATCCGGAGATGAGGACGGCCGGCCCCTTGCCGGGGCCGCACCAGCCTACACCCGGACAGACCACAGGCAAAAGGCGCCGGGGCGGCCGGGCCCGGAGGCTAAACATATGATTTCAGGGAAGAATGGCGACCCCAACGGGATTCGAACCCGTGTTGCCGGCGTGAAAGGCCGGTGTCCTAGGCCTCTAGACGATGGGGTCTGAAGAGCGATGACGATGTAGCCGCTTCGCCCCCGGAATGCAAGCGGGGGAAAGCAGGCGAATCGCGGGGCTGCCCTGCCTGCCGCTCAGCGGCGCGGGTGGAACTGCCCGGCAGGGAGCATTTCCCAGGCCGCCCGGCCCTCCCGGGGTGTTTGCGGGGGCGCCTCCGGGCGCGTCCCCGGGGGCACTTCGGCCTCCTGGATATCGCGCGGATTGCCCGGTCCCTCCTCGACCACCGGGACCCCGCCGATCTCCTTGATCAGCTTCTCCAGGATCGCCTGGGCAAAGGATTCGTAGTCGTTGGCGGTCATCACGAAGGCGCCCTCGCCGCCGATGACATTGTTGCTGTAGTAGCTGGCGACCGAGGAGTCTTCGTTGAGGATGGCCAGGCCGTTCACGGTGACCCCCGCCAGCACCGCGACGTCGCGCAGGCTGTCGGGCTGGGCGCCCTGGTTGGCGCGGCCGTCGCCGGAGATGTCGATGACCCGGCGGCGCCCCTCGTAGCCGTTGCGGTCGAGTTCCGACAGGCCGTACTCGATGGCGCCGCCGATGGCGGTGCCGCCGCCGTCGAGGAAACGCGGCGTGCGGTCGATCTCCTCGGCGAAAGCGAGGATGCTCGACTCGTCGGTGAGCAGGCGCCAGTCGACGGCGATGGCCTGGCGCCGGTTGTCCGACCATTGGAACATGTGAACGGCGATGCCGGCCTGGCCGGTCGCGGCGATCGCCGCCAGCACCGAGGGATCGCGGAAGGCGCCGGCGAAGCCGCGCATCTGCAGGTCGAACTCCTCCGGCGAGACCGAGGAGGAAGTGTCCACCGCCAGCACCAGTTCCAGTTCCACCGCGCGGGTCGGCCCGGGCACGATCGGCTCGAACTGCGCCTGGGCCGCGCCGGGGGCACCCGAGACAGCGAGAAGCAGGCCGCCAGCCGTGGTGGCGGCCAGAGCCGCGGCACGGCACAGCAAGGAATGTGGGGAACGGTGGAACCCAGCCATGGGATTCAGCCTAACCGCAGGGCCCGGCCGCTGTCCTCCGGAATTGCCCCGCTGACCGGAAATTGATCGGCGCGAAAATCGCGCGGGGCCAAGCGCTTGCGGCATCCGCCGCTCAAGCTGCCGCGCCAGCTGTCGTGACGGGCGCCGCGTCCTCGATGATGAACTGCACGCCCTCGCGGCCGCCCCAGCGGTCGATCTGCAGGCGTCCGGCGAGGTGCAGCGGCAAGCCGGCGGTCTGCAGCAGGGCCGGGCCGAGGTCGCTCTCCAGGGAGCGGAAGGCGATG
>DAIQBR010000087.1:943-10967 GCA_036781105.1 Kiloniellaceae bacterium | reverse complement strand
TTCTGCAATTCGCCGCGCTTGGCTTCGATCTCTCTCGGCAACCAGGTGCTCACCGCCGCCCTCCTCCACGCAAAGGACACTCCGACCCAGAAGAGAAACTTCGGGCCGGCGGCCCGGCGCCGCGACGGTATTCGCGACAGGGATGTTGCAGGAGCGACAGGAAAGTGCGGGGCGGCCGGCGGAGGCGGCGTCGGCGCCGTGGCTGGCGTCGCAGCGAAGGTCAAACTGGGATCGCCTCGCCGGCCACGCTAAGGTGTCGGCCAGGGGATACTCGCCGCAGTCCTTCACGCGGAATTCGGAGGCCGGACATGTCCAGGCACAGCGCCACGACCAAACTGCCGGCGCCGCTACGGCGGACCGCGATGGCAGGCCTGCTGGCCGCTATGCTCGCCAGCCTTCCGGCCGGCCTGCCGCTGCGCGCCGACGACGCCGTCTTTCCGGCGGGAAGCCGGGTCGGCCTGGTTCCCCCTGAGGGGATGTCCATCAGCCTGCATTTCACCGGCTTCATGGACCAGGCCAATGGCGCCTCGATCATGATCTCCGCCCTGCCGGCGGAGGCCTACGGCGAGATCGCCAAGGGCCTCAGTGCCGAGGCCCTGGCTTCCCGGGGGCTGGTTCTGACCGGTGAATGTGCGGATGCCATCCCCGCCTTCGAGAGCCGCTGCCTGCGGGCGACACAGGAAGCGAACGGCCAAACCTTTCGAAAGTGGCTTCTGGTGGTCCGGCTGGAAGACGCGACTTCAATGGTGGTCGCGACCGTCCCGGAGGCGGTCGTGAGCAATGGCACCTATACTCAGGCCGAGATCGACGCGGCGCTCGCGACACTGGCCTACAGCGATGCCCTGGATGCCGATCCACTGTCGGCCCTGCCCTTCACGATCGCAGAAGGCGAGCTGCTGCCGTTCGCGCAGACGCTGTCGGGCAGTGCCGCGATCTATGCGGCCCCGGACCCGGCTCCGGAACCCCGGCCTGTCCTGGTTGTCGCCAACTCCCTAAGCCTGCAGCCGCAGGCGAAGGAACTCGCCTTCTCTCGCCTTGCGTTCCAGCAGATCGAGGGGCTGGTCCAGCCGCAAGTGAGCAGCGAGCAGCCGCTGGTTCAGAACGAACTGGAAGGGCATGTCCTGGAAGGCACCGCCACGGACCAGCAGAGCGGCTCAGACCTCTATGTCTTTCAGGCCATCCTGGCGGACGATGACGGCAAGTACTACCGCATGATCGGGCTGGTCCCGGCCAGGGAGCGGGATGTCTATCGTCCGGAGTTCCTGCGCCTCTTGGAAACCCTGCAGGCGAAATAGCGCCGGATCCGTCTAGGTCACCGCGCGCAGGTAGCGGATCGGGCGGCCGGCGGAGGCGGCGTTGGCGGCGGCGACGATGGAGTCGCGGTCGATGCGGTGGTGGACGTAGAGCTCACGTACCGTGCCGGTCTGGCCGAAGTGCTCGACGCCGAGGGCCTGCACCCGGTGGCCGCGCACGCCGCCCAGCCACGACAGCGTGGTCGGGTGGCCGTCCAGCACGGTGACCAGGCCGGCGTCGCGGTCGAGCGGCGCCAGCAGGTCCTCGATGTGCGAGCGCGCCTGGGTGTCGCCTTCCTGGCGCGCGCGCTCGGCGGCGTGCCAGCCGGCGGAGAGGCGGTCGGCGGAGGTCACCGCCAGCACGCCGACGTCGCGGCGGTCCTCGGCGATGAGCCCGGCGGCGGCGATGGCCTCCTCGGCCACTACGCCCTGGTAGGCGATGACCACCTGGCAGTTCGGTCCCGGCTTCCTGAGCCAGTAGGCGCCCTGGATGATGTCGGCGGCAAGGTCTTCGCCGATGGCGCGCTTGGGCTGTTCCAGCGGCCGCGTCGAGAGGCGCAGGTAGACCGAGCCGCCCTTCTCGTCGCGCAGCCAGGGGCCCGAGGGCGCGCCCTCACCGTCGCGCTGCAGGTAGTCGAAGGACCAGGCGAGGATGGTGGAGAGCTCGTCGACGAAGGCCGGCTCGAAGGAGGCGAGGCCGTCCTGCGCCAGGCCGATGAGCGGCGTCGACACGGACTGGTGCGCACCGCCTTCCGGCGCCAGGGTGATGCCCGAGGGCGTCGCCACCAGGATGAAGCGGGCGTCCTGGTAGCAGGCGTAGTTCAGCGCATCGAGCCCGCGCATGATGAAGGGGTCGTAGAGCGTGCCGATCGGCAGCAGGCGCTCGCCGAAGAGCGAATGCGACAGGCCGAGGGCGCCGAGCAGCAGGAAGAGGTTCATCTCGGCGATGCCGAGCTCCAGGTGCTGGCCCTCCGGCGACATCATCCACTTCTGCGCCGAGGGCACCTGCTGGTCGCGGAAGGTGTCGGCCTGGGGCTTGCGCGCGAAGATGCCGCGGCGGTTCACCCAGGGCCCGAGGTTGGTCGAGACGGTGACATCGGGCGAGGTGGTGACGATGCGCTGGGCCAGCGCCGAGTCCGCGCGGGCGATCTCGTTGAGGATCTTGCCGAAGCCTTCCTGGGTCGACATCGTCTCGCCGGCCGGCACCGGCAGCGTGGACGGCACCTCGACGCGCGCGGCCTCGAAGCGGCGGCGACCTTCGGCGTTGAAGGGCACGCGCTTCAGGAAAGCCTCGATCTCCTTCTGCGCCGGCTGCATGGCCTCGAAAGGCTCCCACTCATGGCCGGGGCGGATGCCGAGCGACTTGCGGAAACCGTCCATCTGGTCGGGCGTCAGCAGGCCGGCGTGGTTGTCCTTGTGGCCGGCCAGCGGCAGGCCGTAGCCCTTCACCGTGTAGGCGATGAAGCAGACCGGGCGGTCGTGGTCGACCGAGTGGAAAGCGTCCAGCACGGCGGTCAGGTCGTGGCCGCCGAGATTGGTCATCAGGCGCGCGAGTTCGTCGTCGCTGCGCGATTCGATGAGCGATGTCACGGCCCCCTGGTCGCCCAGGTCATCCAGCAGGCGTTTTCTCCAGGCGGCGCCGCCCTGGAAGGTCAGCGCCGAGTAGAGCTGGTTCGGGCAGGAGTCGATCCAGTCGCGGATTGCCTCGCCGCCGGGCTCCTGGAAGGCGGCCTCCAGCAGGTGGCCGTACTTGATGGTGATGACCTCCCAGCCCATCGAGCGGAACAGCTTGTCGAACTGGCCGTAGAGGTTCTCGTGGGCGACGGCATCCAGGCTCTGGCGGTTGTAGTCGATGACCCACCAGGTGTTGCGCAGGTCGTGCTTCCAGCCCTCCATGAGGGCCTCGTAGATGTTGCCTTCGTCCAGTTCGGCATCGCCGACCAGCGCGATCATGCGGCCCTCGGCACGATCTTTCGACCAGCCCTTCAGGCGCACGTAGTCCTGCACCATGGCGGCAAAAGAGGTGATGGCGACGCCGAGGCCGACCGAGCCGGTCGAGAAGTCGACGTCGTCGCCGTCCTTGGTGCGCGAGGGATAGGACTGGGCGCCGCCGAAGCCGCGGAAGTTCTCCATCTTCTCGCGGCTCTGGTTGCCGAGCAGGTACTGGATGGCGTGGAAGACGGGGCTGGCGTGGGGCTTCACCGCGACCCGGTCGGCCGGCCTGAGCACGTCGAAATAGAGCGCCGTCATGAGGGTGGCGAGCGAGGCGCTGGAGGCCTGGTGGCCGCCCACCTTCACCTCGCCCTTGGGGCGCAGGTGATTGGCGTTGTGGATCATCCAGGACGACAGCCAGAGAACCTTCTTCTCCAGCGCTTCCAGCATCTGCAAATGGCCCGGATCGGTCGGCATGGGTCGAGTCCCCGTGAGCAACAAGCGCGACTGCCGCAAGATTACGTCAAAGACCCGCGGCATGACATGCCAAAGGCGATACTTTTCGCCGCCGTTTTGGCATCTTATACTTCTGTGAACCACGTAAAGGGCAGGATCTGCCAATGCTGAAACTGGACGCCATCGACCGCAAGATCCTGGCGGCACTGCAGGACAACGGCCGGCTCTCCAACGTGGAGTTGGCCGAGCGGGTCGGGCTCTCCGCCTCGCCCTGCCTCAGGCGGGTGCGCCAGCTGGAAGACGCCGGCATGATCAGCCGCTACGTGGCGCTGCTGAACCAGGAGGCCGTCGGCCTGCCGGTCTCGGTCTTCATCTCGATCAAACTGGAGCGCCAGCAGGAGGACGACCTCGACCGCTTCGAAAAAGAGGTCCGCAAGTATCCCGAGGTCCTGGAGTGCTACCTGATGACCGGGACGCGCGATTACCTGCTGCGCGTCGCCACCCGCGACCTCGCCGCCTACGAGCGCTTCCTGAAGACCAAGCTGACCCGGGTGGAGAACGTCGCCTCCATCGAGTCGAGCTTCGCTCTGAAGCAGGTGAAGTATACCAACTCCCTGCCGCTGGAGACCCTGGGCGGCTAGCGGGACGGCGCCCCGGCCCTCATCTCTGGGCCCAGGATGACAATTGAGCGTTTCAATAGCCCGAAAATGCTCTAGGGTGCCGCCGGCTCCCCAGCGGGGCTGTGACCGCGGATCTCGCGCCTGTCGTACCGGAACCCATCGTGGCCTGGTGCCAAGAGCCCGACCGGGAGGGTGCCGCCCTGTGTCCAACAGGGCTGGCGATACCCTCATCGCCGGTTTATCCGAAAAGCCCAACCACGAGGATGAAGATGGCCAGAAAGCCCAACTACAATTTCGAACGCCAAGAGCGCGACCGGCAGAAGGCCGAAAAGAAGGCGAAGCGCGCTGCCGAAAAGAAGGAAGCCCGCGAAGCGAAGGCCCGGCAAGACCAGTCTCCGGAGCAAGTCGACAGCCAGGACCCTGAGTCACCGGCGACGGAGTGACCGTCCCGGGCGGCTGCCTCAAGTAGAGAATGGAGACCGAGCGATGGCTCGCAAGAAGTCCGACGGCAAGTCCGCGGCATTCACGATGTTCAACGTCACCTATGAAGACGGGACGATCACGTCCAACCGGCGGGTCGCGAACGAACAGCTCGACCAGTCCTTCGGTGACAAGCTGCTGGACCTGGCCCGCACCGCCATCCAGGAGCAGGACAACGAGATCGCCGCGCGTTCCAACCAGAAACGCGCAAAAATCAAGACCATCATAAAAGTCTGACCGCTGCCGTCAGGGTGCCGGCGGGACGCGGGCGATGACACCCTTGCGAAAGAAGGGCGGACGGTCCTCCATGGCCGGAATGCCGTGCGGCGAGGCCGCAACCGCACGGGCCGCGGCGAGGATGTCGGCGAGGTCGCGCGCGGGATCGGCGTCGCCGACGATATAGGTCCAGCCGCCGGCAGCCTGGAAGGCCAGCGTCACCGGGCGCTCACAAACGGCGAGGCAATCGACGGGCTGGACCTCCACCTCGCGCAGGTCGGCCGCGCGCGCCAGCAAGGCCTTGTAGAGCCGCCGGCCCGCATCCTCTCCGCAGGCCGTGCAAACCTGCAGGCATACTTTTTTCATGACGGCTATCGGTTCGGTCAGGCCGCGGCAGCCGCGGCCTGCTTGGCTTCCGCGCGCTGCCAGACGTAGCCGGCGACGCTGCCGGCCAGCGCCCACATGACGGCGTGGACCACCAGGGAAGCGGCGGCGAAGTGGCCGGAAAGCTCCGAAGGCACCACGCTGGTATACTCATGCGGGTGCGGCGCGCCGACGACGTGCGGCAGGATCATGAGAACGATGCCGCCGGCGATGGCGAGCGGCGTAGAGATGCGCAGCTCCAGCCACAGGCCGCCGGCGGTGGCGACAGCCGTGCCGACCCACCAGAGCTGGCGGGCGAAGAGATCGGCCGCCGCGGCGCCGGGCAGCTCCGGGCTGAGGCCGAGGGCCGGCGCGAGGCCGGTGGCGGCGAAGCCGGCGAGGCCCCACATCAGCCCGCTGCGCGCGGTGATGGTGGCGTTGCCGAGGATCATCGCCGAGAGCAGCACCAGCGCGAAGCCGAAGGCGGTAGCGATGGTGGCGACGGAGGTGGAGAGCGTGCGCTCGATGCCGTCGGTGGGACTCCAGGCGCGGCCAGCCGCGTGATCCTCACCGGCGTGCGCGAGGACGAGACGGGCGCCGCCGAAATCGGCCAAGGGCGCCGGCGAACCCTCGTAGCGCTCGGCTTCGAGGATGAGCGGCGTGGTGGTGAAGTGCTGCAGCACCGCCGTGGCGACACCGGCAACGATGCCGGCGACCAGCGCCGCCCAGAGAATCCGATTCAGCAAGGCAAGCATCCGACCTGCCTCAATGGCAGGGGAAAGCCATGGCGTGGCGGGTGTCGTGGGCGGCGTTGTGGATGGTCGCCGAGTTGGTAAAGCCGGTGAGGAACACCAGCCCGAGGCCGAACAGCAGGGTCGCCATGGCGATCACACGCCGGCTCTGGCTAATGGTCGTCTGTACCGTGGTGGTCTTGGTGTGGGTCGCCGAGTGCATAAAATCCTCCAACTGCCTATCGCCGTCCAGATCTGGCGCTGCCGGAAAGACATTTGCACGACGCGGCGATCGGCCCGCGTCCCCCTGCCCTTCCGGGCAACCCCGCCCGGAGTGAGTAAGAATCCCGATGGCAGGTCTCCTGGCTCGCGGGTCCTTGCTCCACTCCGCCTTCCCGGCCTCAAAACGGGCCAGTGGCTTGTCGGGTGTCGCTCACCGCTCACAGTTGCGGGGGCAGCCACGGCCTCGGTCCCTATAGGGTACGCCTCACCGTGTTCCCATTTACTCCGCCATTCCGTTCGGTCCGGCGGAACCATCTGGTGCCACCATAGGCGAGATTCCGCACCGACCGCAACACCCCTTGCGACCGCCGCTGCGCCGTTCGCGACCCGGACGCCTCCCCCTCAGCCGTGGGCGACCATGACGTGGCGCACCACGGTGTAGTCCTCCAGGGCGTACATCGACATGTCCTTGCCGTAGCCGGAGGACTTGAGGCCCCCGTGCGGCATCTCGTTGGCCAGCATGAAGTGGCAGTTCACCCAGGTGCAGCCGTACTCCAGGCGGGCCGCCGTCGCCATGGCGCGCGAGACGTCCTTCGTCCAGATCGAGGATGCCAGGCCGTAGTCGGAGTCGTTGGCCCAGGCGACGGCCTTGTCGACCTCGTCGAAGCGGGTGACGGAAACCACCGGGCCGAAGACCTCGCGCTGCACGATCTCGTCATCCTGCAAAGCGCCGGCGACCACCGTCGGCTTGTAAAAGAAGCCGTTGCCGTCCGCTGGAGCGCCGCCGGTGGTGATCTCGATGTGCTTCGATCCGGCGGCGCGCTCGACAAAGGAGGAGACGCGGTCGCGCTGGCGCTTGGAGATCAGCGGGCCGATCTCGTTCTTGCTGTCGTCCTTGCCGGCGTAGGCGATGGTCGAGACCGCCGAGGTCAGATCGGCCACCAGATTGTCGTAGACCTTGGAGGACGCGTAGATGCGGCAGGCCGCGGTGCAGTCCTGGCCGGCGTTGTAGTAGCCGAAGGTGCGCACGCCGGCGACCACCGCGTCGATGTCGGCGTCGTCGAAGACGATGACCGGCGCCTTGCCGCCGAGTTCCAGGTGGGTCCGCTTCACCGACTTGGCAGCAGCGGAAAGCACCTTCTTGCCGGTAGCGACGTCGCCGGTCAGCGAGACCATCTTCACGCCGGGATGGTGGATCAGCGTGTTGCCGACGCTGTCGCCGCGGCCGACCACCACGTTCAGCACGCCCTCGGGCAGCACGCCGGCCGCCACCTCGGCGAGCTTCAGGGTGGTCAGCGGCGTCTGCTCGGAGGGCTTCTGCACCACGCAGTTGCCGCCGGCGATGGCCGGGCCGATCTTCCAGGCCGCCATCAGCAGCGGATAGTTCCACGGCGCGATGGAGGCGACCACGCCGATGGGATCGCGCCGGATCATCGAGGTGAAGCCCTGCAGATACTCGCCGGCCGCCGAACCGTGCAGGCAGCGCGCCGCCCCGGCAAAGAAGCGCAGCACGTCGACCACCGCCGGGATCTCGTCGTTCAGCACGTTGTGGTAGGGCTTGCCGCAGTTCAGCGCTTCCAGGCGGGCGAACTCCTCGCCCTCCGCCTCGATCTTGTCGGCGAGCCGCAGCAGCGCGTTGGCGCGCTCGCCCGGCGTGGTGCGGCGCCAGGACCGGAAAGCCTTGCCGGCCGAGGCCACCGCGCGGTCGATCTGCTCGGCCGAGGCCTCGGGCAGCTCCATAATGGTCTCGCCGGTCGCCGGGTTGAGGACGATCTCTGCGCTCTCCGCCCCGGCTTCGAAGTCGCTGCCGATCAGCATCGCGGTCTGCATGGGTGGTACTCCCTGTAGAAGGTTCATTATTTGCCTCCGCCGCCGGCGTGCTGGCCCTCGCGGGTCAGGTAGTAGGCGGCGAGAATGGGGATAAAGGTCACGGCGATGACGAAGACCGCGACCACGTTGGTGACCGGGCGCTGGCGCGGGCGCACCAGTTCGGTCAGCATCCAGATCGGCAGGGTCGACTGCTGGCCCGCCGTGAAGGTGGTGACGATGACCTCGTCGAAACTCAAGGCAAAAGCGAGCATGCCGCCGGCGAGCAGCGCCGTCGCCAGGTTGGGCAGCACGACGAGGCGGAAAGTCTGAAAACCGTCGGCGCCGAGATCCATGGAGGCCTCGATCAGCGACCCGGAAGCGCGGCGCAGGCGGGCCACGGCGTTGTTGTAGACCACCACCACGCAGAAGGTGGCGTGGCCCAGCACGATGGTCCAGAAGCTGAAGGGGATTTCCGCAAGATTGAAGGCCGAGCGCAGCGAGATGCCGGTGATGATGCCGGGCAGCGCGATGGGCAGGATGATCAGCAGCGAGACGGTCTCGCGCCCGAAGAAGCGGCTGCGCGCCACCGCCGCCGCGGCCAGGGTGCCCAGCGCCATGGCGATCAGGGTCGATATGTCCGCCACTTGCACCGAGAGCGACAGCGCCGCCCAGATGTCGTCGCGCCCCCAGGCGACCCACTTCAGGGTGAGATCGGGCGGCGGGAACTGGTAGCTCTTCTCCTCGGTGGTGAAGGCGTAGAGGAAGATCAGCAGCAGCGGCAGGTGAAGAAACAACAGCCCGCCGGCGGCCGCCAACTTCAGTCCGGTTGAGGCGCCTGATCTAGAGCGCGTTGCCCTAAAGCGCATTGAACGCCCCCATCTTCTTCGCGCCCCAAAGGTAGAAGCCCATGATGACGATGGGCACCACGGTAAAGGCGGCGGCGAGCGGGATGTTTCCGGCGGTGCCCTGGTGGGTATAGACCGCCTGGCCGATGAACAGCCGCGAGGAGCCGACGATCTGCGGGATGATGTAGTCGCCCAGGGTCAGCGAGAAGGTGAAGATCGAGCCGGCGACGATGCCGGGCAGCGCCAGCGGGAAGATCACCGTGGCGAAGGTCTGGCGCGGCGTGGCGCCGAGATCGCCCGAGGCCTCGATGAAGCTGACCGGCACGCGCTCCAGCGCGGCCTGCACCGGCAGGATCATGAAGGGCAGCCAGATGTAGAGGAATACCAGGAAGGTGCCGAGATAGCTGATCGAGAGCGACGGCCCGCCGATCACCGGCAGCGCCAGCACGGCATCCAGCAGCCAGGTGAGATGCAACTCAGCGAGAACCCAGTTGAGGATGCCTTCCTTGGCGAGGATCAGCTTCCAGGAATAGACCCGCACGAGGTAGCTGGACCACAGCGGCAGCATGACCGCGAGATAGAACAGCGCCTTCCAGCGCCCGCGGGCGTAGCGCGCCGCGTAATAGGCGATGGGAAAGGCGATGGCGGCGGCGGCCAGGGTCACGCTGGCCGCCATGAGGACGGTGCGGATGATGATGTCGAGGTTGGCCGGCTGCAGCAGTTCGCCGTAGGTCTTCAGCGTGAACTCGCGCTGGATCAGGCCGGAGAACTCGTCGATCGAAAAGAAGCTCTGCAGCAGCAGGGCGAAGAGCGCGCCGAGATAGACGACACCGAGCCAGGCCAGGGGCGGGCCGAGCAACAGAAGCAGCAGCAGACGCGGCCGCGTGACCAGGATGTCGGAGATTCGCCGCAGCAGCCCGCCGCCACGCTCCACCGCATGAAGGTCGAGTGCCGCCGTGCTCATCAGGACTCGTCCATCACGTGCATGGCCGCACGCGGCCAGGCGAGGCGCACCTCGCTGCCCGGGCGCAGCGCCCGGCCCGGCGCCGCCGGCAGGG
>DAIQBR010000087.1:0-891 GCA_036781105.1 Kiloniellaceae bacterium | reverse complement strand
CGCGCCGTGGAACAGCAGACTCTCGACCCGGCCCGACGCCTGGACGAAGTCCGTCTCGAGATCGGAGACCTGCGGCGGCGCCGCGTCGAGCAGCGAGATGCGCTCGGGTCTGAGGCTGAACAGGCCGCGCAGGCCGGAAAGCGCTTCCGCTGTATCCGGCTCCAGCACGTTGGAGGCGCCGACGAAGCCGGCGACGAAGCGGTTGCGCGGACGGTCGTAGACCTCCTCCGGCGTGCCGACCTGCACGACGCGGCCTTCGTTGAAGACCGCGAGGCGGTCGCTCATGGACAGCGCCTCGCTCTGGTCGTGGGTGACGAAGACGAAGGTGATGCCGAGGCGCTGCTGCAGTTCCTTCAGCTCGACCTGCATCTGCTCGCGCAGCTTGAGGTCGAGGGCGCCCAGCGGCTCGTCGAGCAGCAGCACCTTGGGCTCGCCGACCAGGGCGCGGGCCAGCGCGACGCGCTGGCGCTGGCCGCCGGAGAGCTGCACCGGGCGGCGGTCGTCGTAGCCTTCAAGCTGCACCAGGGCGAGCGCACGGCGCGCCCGCTCGCGCCGTTCGCCCCTGCCGACACCGCGCACCCTGAGGGCATAGGCGACGTTGTCGAGCACCGTCATGTGCGGGAACAGCGCGTAGTCCTGGAACACCGTGTTCACGTTGCGGCGGTAGGCCGGCACGCCCTCCACGGTGTCGCCGAAGATCTCGATGTGCCCGGCATCGGGCTGCTCGAAGCCGGCGATGAGGCGCAGGCAGGTGGTCTTGCCCGAGCCCGAGGGACCGAGCATGGCGAAGAACTCGCCGGCGCGGATGTCGAGATCGACGGCATCGACCGCGCGCACCTCGCCGAAGTGGCGCGCCACCTGCTGGAAGCGCACCGCCAGCGAATTCGCGGC
>DAIQBR010000086.1:0-11000 GCA_036781105.1 Kiloniellaceae bacterium | reverse complement strand
TGGAAGACCGCGGGGCCCAGCCCGCCGTAGGCCGCCGCCACCAAGGCGAGTGCGACGGAAACCCAGAGCAGCCACAGCAGCCAGCCGCCAAAGGCCAGCGCGACACCGGCGGCGGCGATGGCCCCCAGCGCGTAGGCGGCGGCCAGGCGCCAGGCCTTTCGGCTGCGCGCCGGCCGGAAGCCGGCAAAGGCCGGGCCGCCCTGTTCGGGCCAGAGCCAGACGCAGAACCAGCCCAGCAGCGCGCCCGTCGGTACATCGATGAAGTGGTGCTGGTAGGTCGTCAGGACGGAGAGGCCGATCAGCGCGAACCAGCCGTGCAGCGCCCAGGCCCAGCGCCGCGGAACATACTCTGCGTAGAGCTGCCAGAGGATGACCAGCAGGGCGATGTGCAGCGAAGGCGCCAGGTTGTACGACTTGTCGAAGCTTTCCAGCCAGGCGAAGAGCGTCGCGGTCAGCCCGCTCATGGCCGGGCGCTCGACGGCGAGCTGCAGCGGGAAGAGGATGAAGCAGGCAACCGCGATCACCTGCGCCGTGAACAGGCGCTTGGCGACGCTGTCGACTTCCAGGCGGCTGCGGCAGAGGAACAGGGCCAGGCCGTAGAACAGATCGATCGACCAGTAGGGGACGATCGTCCAGGCCAGGAAGGGAATCTGTTGCTCCCAGGCGAAGACGATCGAGCCGACCTCCTCCTGCTGCTGCGCGGCCAGCCAGCTGGCAAAGCCGTAGCTGAGGAAGAAGAAGGGCGCCAGCAGGCTGAGCCACAGCGCCGCCCGGATCGCGGGCCGCTGCGTGGCAACAGCGCCGGGCGTCACCGCGCGGCGCCGCGTGAGCGACGTCATACGGCTTCGCGGCGGGCGAGGGCGACGGTGAAGATGCCCCAGTCGTCGATGCGCTGGTCGATCTTCGTGAAGCCGGCGGCGGCGACGAGCTGATCCATCTCGGCCTGGCTGCGCCGGCGCATGACCCAGGCCTCTCCGCGCCGGTGGCTTGTCAGGGCGCGCGCGATCAGCTCGATCTGGGGATGCCAGGGCTGGCAGGTGTAGACCAGGTAGCCGCCCTCGGGAATGGCCCTTGCCAGCCCGTCGAGCGAGGCCCGCACGGCCTTGTTGTCGGCGAACAGCTCGTAGAGTCCGGAGACGATGCCGATGGTGGGGCGCGGGTTGCTGCGCGCCAGGTCGTCGCCGTCGAAGGCGTCGCCTTTCACGAAGCAGGCGATGGACTCCAGGCCGCGTTCCTCGATGAGGCGGCTCCCCGCCGCGACGTTCCTGTCGTCGTAGTCGCGCAGCCGGATGCTGTCCGGCTGAACCTCGCTGCCCTGGACGGCGTCCAGCACGTAGCGGCCGTGACCGGCGGCGATGTCCAGGATCGACACCCCGGCGCCGGCCTCGCGGGTGCGGGCCATGGCGTCCTTCAGCAGCTCTTCGACATGGACCTTCCGCCGCCGGATGCCTTTCCAGCCGATGGAGTCGAGATAGAGCCTGTCGAGGACCCGGCCGAGCCACGTCCGGCCCTCTGCCCTGTTGGCATAGACGTAGTCCAGGGTGCTGCCGGAATCGAAACCGGTCTGCCGGCCGAGGGCGAGCCCCTTGGACAGCCAGCCGCCGGCCCGCAGGCCCGCGCGCGTCGCCGCCCAATAGAGGCCGCGCGGCGAGAGCGCCGGCAGCGGGCTGGCGAGACGGTCGGCTTCGCTGCGCGTGTGTCCGCTCTTGTCGGCATCCAACAGAGATGGCCGCAATGCGGCTTCGGAGAAGCGCTCGAGGATGAAGCTGCGCGCCTTCCGGACCGCGATCGCGCGGTCCTTCTCGCCCAGCGTGTCGTGATAGAAGCCTTCGAAGACATGGCGCTCTTTGACCGGGCTGCCGAGCCGCTCGTAGAAGCGATGCTGCGGCGCCGGGTCGACCACCCAGTCGCTGCCGGAAATCAGCAGCTGGGTCGGCAGCGTGATGGTCGCGGCGTCCTCGATCAGGCGCTTCGACAGTTCGTCGAGGCCCAGCAGCATGTTGACGGAGATCGCCCGCGCGATCAGCGGATCGCTCTCGAAGGCGGCGATCCGCTCGCGGTCGTGGGTGAGCAGCTTTGCCTTCACGTAGCTGTTGACGAAGAAGTCGCCGGCCAGCGCCTGTGCCGCCCGCAGCAGGGGCCGCGCGAAGGGCACGTAGAGCTTCACCCGAAAGGCCGGCGCCGCGAGGATCAGGCCGCGGATGTCGGGGGCATAGTCATGGACCCAGCCGGCGGCGAGGACGGCGCCGACGCTCTGGCCCACCACCACCATGTCTTTCGGGGCGATCCGGTGGCTGGCGGCGATGTGCGCGACGAAGGACTGGACGTCGCGGACTGAGGTTCCGACGCCGGGACTGAAGCCGCGCGGGCCGGGCGAGAGGCCGTGACCGCGTGCGTCCCAGGCGAAGAAGTCAAAGTCGGGCAGGTTCAGTTCATGCACCAGGTGGGCCAGCCGGCCCGAATGCTCGTGGCCGCGATGCAGCAGCACGATGGCGCCCTTCGCCGGGGTGGCCAGCGCCGGCCAGCGGCGGTAGGTCAGGGCCTCGCCGTCATGGGTGGTGAAGCTGCTCTCTTTGGGGGTCCGGGTCAGCATGACGTGATCCCTCCTTGCTGAACGAAGCGCCGGGCGGAAGCGGCCCGGTCCGAGACGGGGCCGCCGCCCATTATATTGAACAGTGTTCAGAATATAGCTTGTTTCTGAACACCGTTCAATATAAATTATTGGCGTGGAGTCGGGACGGATAGGATAGGCTGAAATACCTATGGCACGACGGGCAGATCACAGCCGCGAGGAGCTTTCAGAACTGGCGCTGGCGGCGGCGCGGGACCTGGTGGCGGCTGAGGGCCTGCCGGCGCTGACCGCGCGCAATGTCGCCAGGGCCATCGGCTACTCCCCGGGCACCCTCTACAACCTGTTCCAGGATCTCGACGACCTGGTGATGCACCTGAACGGGCGCACCCTCGACGCGCTGGACGCCGTCCTGTCGCAGGCGCCGCTCACCGGGCGGCCTGAGCAAGACCTGGGCCGGCTTCTGGAGCTCTATCTGCAGTTCGTGCGGGAGAACGGCAATCTCTGGGCCGCCATCTTCGACTACAACGCGGCCCACGGCCGGGGGGCGCCGGACTGGTATCTGGCCAAGGTCGCGAAACTCCTGGCTCGGCTCGAGGAAGCCCTGATGCCCTTGTTCGACGAAAGCGGGCGCGAGGAAGCGGCCGGCGCCGCGCGCGTGCTCTGGGCCAGCCTGCACGGCATCTGTTCGCTGTCGCAGTCCGACAAGCTCCAGGTCATCACCGACCGCAGCGCCCGGGAGCTTGCAGAAATGCTGGTGCACTGCCTGATCGCGGGCCTGCAGAAGACCCGCGCGAGCTAGCGCCTCTGCCGGCGGGGCCGCCGCTTGCATCGCCGGGACCGGTGCCTAACATGCTCCCTGTGACCGACCCCAAAAAACTGTCCTGGCTGGCGCCCGAGGAACTGGAAGGCCTGCCCCTCCTGTCCGAGGAAGAGCGCGCGGCGCGCCGCCTTGCGCTGCCGCCGGGCGAGGACTTCTGGGTCTTCGGCTACGGCTCGCTCATGTGGCATCCGGGTTTCCCCCATGTCGAGGTGCGCCCGGCGCATCTGCGCGGCCTGCACCGCAGCTTCTGCGTCTATTCCCACCGCTACCGCGGCACGCCCCAGGCGCCGGGCCTGGTGCTCGGCCTCGACCGCGGCGGCTCCTGCCACGGCATGGCCTTCCGCGTGCCCTCTGGTGAAGGTGAAGAAGTCCTCGACTATCTTTATGAGCGCGAAATGATCACCGGGGTCTACAATCCCGCCTGGCGCCGCGCTGAGACCAAGGACGGGCCGGTCTCCGCCATCACCTTCGTGGTCGACCGCGCGCACCAGCAGTACGCCGGGCGCCTCGATCACGACGCCATGGTGGCGCTCATCCTGCAGGGCCGGGGCAACCGCGGCCCCTGCCTGGACTACCTGGCCAACACGGTGCATCACCTGCGCGCCCTGGGGCTGAAGGACCGCGGGCTGGAACGTCTGTTGAAGGAGGCCGAGCGCCTCCGCGACGAGAAGGAAGAGAAGTGACCGCCATCGAGACGGGCGTGACGCGCGAGCGCATCGCCGAAACCGAAAAGCTGATCCGTCCCTACGTCAGGCGCACGCCGGTGCTCTCGGTCGATCTCGAAGACTTCGGTCTCGCAGCCCATGCGCTCGACCTGAAGCTGGAGTTCCTGCAGCACTCCGGCTCCTTCAAGGCGCGCGGCGCCTTTTCCAACCTGCTGGCCCGTAAGGTACCGGCGGCCGGCGTGGTCGCCGCTTCCGGCGGCAACCACGGCGCGGCGGTGGCCTATGCGGCGATGAAGCTCGGCGTGCCGGCGACCATCTTCGTTCCCGGCGTCACCTCGCCGGCCAAGGCCCGGCGCATCGAAAGCTACGGCGCGAAGCTGGTGGTCGGCGGCGACCGCTATGCCGATGCGCTGGCCGCCAGCGAGGCTTTCGTGGCGGACAGCGGCGCGCTGGCGGTGCATGCCTTCGACCAGGTCGAGACCCTGCTCGGCCAGGGCACCGTCGGGCTCGAGATCGAGGCCGACCTGCCGGACTGCGACACCCTGCTGGTGGCGACCGGCGGCGGCGGCCTGATCGGCGGCATCGCCGCCTGGTTCGCCGGGCGGAGGTCATCGCCGTGGAGCCGGAGGGCGCGCCGACGCTGCAGATGGCGCTGGCGGCGGGCGAACCGGTCGATGCCCCGGCCGAGGGCATCGCCGCCGACTCCCTGGCACCGCGCCAGGTCGGCCGCCTCATGTTCCCGCTCGCCCGGGCCCATGTCGAGCGCTCGATCCTGGTTGCCGACGACGACATCCGCGCCGCCCAGCAGGCAATCTGGGAGGTCCTGCGGGTGGTGGTGGAGCCCGGCGGCGCCGCCGCCCTGGCCGCCCTCCTGTCCGGGCGCTACCGCCCGGCATCCGGCGAAAGGATCGCGGTGCTGCTCTGCGGCGCCAACACCACGGCGGTGAATTTCGGCTGATTCCCGCGCTCCCACCGCCGCCTCACGAGGCGCTCCCGGAAGCGTCACATTTTAGTGTAGTGACGTGATTTGATCGTCGAGGGTTCCCCCAAATATCTCTAGTCCAAGGCAGGCGAGGACCTGCCCCCCTGAACGGGGATGCTGCAACAGGAGATGTGAGGGGACCCGTCCAATGACCCGCAAATCAACGCGCAAGATCCTGCTGGCTTCGGCGTTTTCGGCGCTGGCGTCGCTGTCCCTGCTGGGCACGGCTCAGGCCGGCGAGCAGTATGTCGACGAGAGCGGCTTCGCCCTCAGCGGTTACGACCCGGTCGCCTTCTTCGAGATGGAGCAGAACCCGGTCGGTGAGCGCCAGCCCGAAGCAGTGCCCGGCAAGGCCGCCATCACCGCCGAGTACAACGGCGCGACCTGGGCCTTCGCCTCCGAGGCCAATCGCGAGAAATTCCTCGCCGCGCCCGAGAAGTACGCGCCGGCCTACGACGGCCACTGCGCCTACGGCATCGCCCAGGGCGGCAAGGTGCCGGGCAACCCGAACCTCTGGCGCATCGTCGACGGCACGCTCTATCTCAACATCACGCCGACGGTTGTCGGCTTTTGGGAAAAAGACATCGACGGCTTCCTGGTCAAGGCCGAGAGCAACTGGGACAGCAAGGAAGCGGCGCCCGCTTCGTCGAAGAGCTGGAAGGCGATCGACGACAACAAGGGGACCTACACGGTCTCCGCGCCGATCGGGAACTGAACGTTCCAACCCTCAACTTTTGTAAGCAATCCCGGAAGGAGTTTTTGACGATGGCTGAGAACACCAGGCTCGCGAGTGCCGCCATGATCGCCGGCGCCGTGGCGCTGGCCGTTTCCGCCGGCGCCGGCGTCACGCCGGCCGCCGCCCAGGCCAAGGAAAAGTGCTACGGCATCGCGATGGCGGGCCAGAACGACTGCGCCGCCGGCCCCGGCACGACCTGTGCCGGCACCTCGACGGTGGACTACCAGGGCAACGCCTGGAAGCTGGTCCCCGCGGGTGACTGCGCGAAGTACGGCGTCGAGGAATCGATGGCGGATTTCGAACTGCCCGGCGACCGCAAGGGCTCGCTGGAGCCGCTCGACCGCGACCTGCCGGCCTGACCGGCCGTGTCATGATTGACCTCGTGCTTCGAGACGCACGCTCACGCGTGCTCCTCAGCATGAGGTCAATCATCTCAAATTTCTGCCTCACCCTGAGGAGGCGCGTCAGCGCCGTCTCGAAGGGCGAGGCAGAACACTCCGCTCTCGAGAGATATTGTCATGGCGGTTGCGGCTGACATCCCGGCGCGCGCCGGGGTCGGACTGAAGGCGGAACACTACGAGGCCGTCCTCGCCGAGCGTCCGGACCTCGGCTTTTTCGAGGTCCATGCCGAGAACTACATGGGCGCCGGCGGCCCGCCGCATCACTACCTGGAGGCCATCCGCCGCGACTGGCCGGTTTCGCTGCACGGCGTCGGCCTGTCGATCGGCGGCGCCGGCCCGCTCGACGAGGCGCACCTCGCACGTCTCAAGGCCCTCAACCACCGCTACCAGCCGGGCCTGGTCAGCGAGCACCTCGACTGGTCGACCCACAGCGACATCTTCTTCAACGATCTTCTGCCGCTGCCCTATACCCGCGAGGCGGTCGCGCGCGTGAGCGATCACATCGACCGCCTGCAGACGGTGCTCGGGCGCCGCATCCTGCTGGAGAACCCTTCGACCTACGTCGCTTTCGACAGCAGCGAGATGGACGAGGTCACCTTCCTGGGCGAGGTGGCGGCGCGCAGCGGCTGCGGCCTGCTGCTCGACGTGAACAACGTGCTGGTCTCGGCGACGAACCAGGGCTTCGCGGCGGCGGACTACATCGACGCCTTTCCGCTCCATCTTGTCGGCGAGATCCATCTCGCCGGCCATGCGCGCGATCAAGACGACGCCGGCAACCTGCTGCTGATCGACGCCCACGACCGCGCCGTCGATGCCGAGGTCTGGGCGCTTTACGCGCGCACCATCGCGCGCGGCGGCGCCAGGCCCAGCCTCATCGAATGGGACAACGATGTCCCCGACTGGCCCACGCTCTTTGCCGAGGCGCGCCGCGCCGAGCGCGTCCTGGCCGCGCAAGCCTTCACGGAGAAGCCTCATGCCGTCGCTGGCTGAACTGCAGGCCGACTTCTCGCGCGCGCTGGCCGATCCCACCCTGCCGGCGCCGGCGGATCTGCGGCGAGAGGCGAATCCGGCGCAGAGCCGCCGCTTCGACGTGCATCGCAACAACATGATCGTGAGCCTCATCGAGGCCCTGGAAGCCGGCTTCCCCGTCGTGCGCCGTCTTGTCGGCGACGAGTTCTTCCGCGCCGCGGCCAAGGCCTACATCCGCCAAAGTCCGCCGCGCTCGCCGGTGCTGCTGCTCTACGGGCAATCCTTCGGTGATTTCCTCGCCGGCTTCGCGCCGGCGCAGGGCCTGCCCTACCTCGCCGACGTGGCGCGGCTGGAATGGGCGCGGCTGAACGCCTTCCACGCGGCCGATGCCGAGCCGCTCTCCGTTTCGCGCCTCGCCGAGGTGCCGCAGGAGCATCTGGCCGGGCTGCGCTTCGCGCTGCACCCCTCCCTGCAGCTTCTCGCCGCGCGCTGGCCCGTCGCCGCGATCTGGGCCGGCGGCGAGGCCGACATGAAAACGGGGCAGGAGGTCGCCGTGATCCGCCCGGCGCTGACCGTCGACATCCGTGTTCTTCCATCAGGCGGTCACGTCTTCATCGCCGCGCTGGCCGGCGGCGCCACACTCGGTGAAGCCGCAGAAGCCGCGCTGACGCGGCAGCCGGATGTCGATCTTTCCACCCATCTGCAGGGGCTCTTTGCCCTCGGCGCGGTCACCGCGCTGCAACTTCCCGATCCGGACCCACGGAAAGAATAGTCGCTCCCATGATTGCCAGACTGACTGCCCTGCACGGCTGTGTTTTCGGCTTCGCAGAGTCCCGCCTCGACGGCTGGTTCCTCGGCCTTCTCGCCCGCTTCGTCTTCGCCGCGGTGCTGCTGGTCTATTACCTGAACTCCGCCGCGACCAAGGTGGGCGACGGCATCGCCGGCTTCTTCACCATCGGCGACAACGCCTACTTCCAGATTTTGCCATCTGTGGTGGAGGCCTACGGCTACGACGCCTCGCAGGTGCCGCTCTTTCCCTGGGACCTCATCGTCATCGCCGGCACCTACGCGGAATTCGTTCTGCCGCTGCTCATCGTGCTGGGTCTCTTCACCCGCCTCGCCGCGCTCGGCATGATCGGTTTCACCCTGGTGCAGAGCTATGTCGACATCGCCTTCCACGGGGCCGACGCCGCCACCATCGGCGCCTGGTTCGACAACCTGTCGAACGCCGCGATCCTCGACCAGCGCGCGCTCTGGGTGTTCCTTCTCGTTACGCTCGTGGTGAAAGGCGCCGGCGCCGTCTCGCTGGACGCGCTGCTGGCGCGCAGGCTTTCCGCCAAAGCAGTCGCTACGGCCTAGCCACACCAACAATCGTCACCCTCCGGCCTTGTTCCGAGGGTCCAGGGCCAGCGCTGTGATGGCCGCCCTGGATGCTCGGGACAAGCCCGAGCATGACGGATTGTGTTGTGAGCTGTGTTACGCCACCAGCCCGATCTTGCGGCGGCCTTCCTCTGACTTCAGCGAGAAGTCGCCGCCGTCGAACTCCCGGCCCGCGTCGCTGCACAGCCAGGCGACGGCCCTGGCCGGCCACTCGGGGGAAATGTGCACGGAGGGATCGAGCTGGCTCACCGGGTTGACGCCGGAGGCCTTGATGGCGACCTGCATGCCGGTCGCCACGGTGCCGGGGCTGAGCCCCACCACGCGGATGCCCTTGCCGGCGTATTCCTTGTGCACGCACTTCGTCAGCATCAGCACCGCGGCCTTTGACGCGCAGTAATGGCTCCAGCCCTCCAGCGCCGAGGTGGCGGCGCCGGAGGACTCCTGCGCTTCCATGACGGGGATCGCCGCGCGCAGGCCGTGGTAGACGCCCTTCACGTTGATGTCGATGGCCTGGTCCCAGCCCGCCGGGTCGGACTCGCCGAGGCGCGCGATGGGGTCGATGACACCGGCGTTGTTCACCAGGATGTCGACGCTGCCGTAGCTCTCTTTGCAGAGATCGATCGCCTGCTGCACATCGCCGTACTTCGCGACATCGCAGGCAACGGCGCGGGCCTTGCCGCCGGCATCTTCGATCTTCTTGGCGACGGCCTCGATCTCGCCCGTGCTGCGCGCCGCCAGCACCACCGCGACGCCCTGGCGCGCCAGTTCCTCAGCCGTCGCCGCGCCGATGCCCCGGCTCGCCCCCGTCACCACCGCCGCCTTGCCCTGCAGTTCGCTCATCCCGTTTCTCCCTGACCTGTCGATACTCTCAAATTGTCACCCTCGGACTTGTTCCGAGGGTCCAGGGCGGCCAACTCAGTGGTGGTCCTGGATGCTCGGGACAAGCCCGAGCATGACATCTGTGAAGTGGATGCCGCTCAGCGGTTCACCCGCACTTGGAATAGCCGCAGCTGGTGCAGAGGTCGCAGCCTTCCTGGCGGATCAGGCTGGCGCTGCCGCACTTGGGGCACTGGGCGAAGCGGGTGCCGCCGGCCGGGTTGCCCAGGTTCACCACAGCCTTCTGCTCCTCGCCCTGCGCCGATGGCGGCCAGCAGCGAGGGCACGTAGCGGCCTTCCATCCAGGCGCCGCCGCGCGGATCGAAGACGGCCTTCAGTTCCTCGACCACGAAGGAGACGTCGCCGCCGCGCCGGAACACCGCCGAGATCATGCGGGTCAGCGCCAGGGTCCAGGCGTAGTGCTCCATGTTCTTCGAGTTGATGAAGATCTCGAAGGGCCGCCGCCGCGACTCACCACCCGCGCCCTCCTGCACGATGTCGTTGAGGGTGATGTAGATGGCGTGGTCGCTGTCCGGCCAGCGCAGCTTGTAGGAGCGCCCGGGCAGCACGTCGGGACGCGCCAGGGGATCGGTCATGTAGACCACGTCGCCGCCGACGGTGCGCGTCGCCGCGACGCCGGCGTCGGCCGGCAGCAGTTCGGTTGTGGAGGCTTCCGCCTGCGGTGCCTGCGCGCCGGCGGTCAGCACCGCGCCGGTGATCTCGTTGGGCCGGTAGGTGGTGCAGCCCTTGCACCCCAGGTCGTAGGCCTGCTGGTAGACGTCCTTGAAGGCCTCGAAGGAAATCTCCGCCGGCAGGTTGATGGTCTTGGACACCGAGGAGTCGACGTAGCGCTGCACCGCGGCCTGCATGACGACATGGGCCGCCGGCTCCAGGGTCTGGGCGTTCACGAAGGCCGGCGGCAGCGGGGCGTCCTCGCCCTTTAGGCGGCGGAACAGGCGGTAGGCGTGATCGCTCACCTCCTCCTCGCGGCGGCTGCCGTCGGGCTGCAGGATGCGCCTGACGTAGGTGAAGCTGAACACCGGCTCCAGGCCGGAGGAGATGTTGTCGGCCAGCAGCGAGATGGTGCCGGTCGGCGCGACCGAGGTGACCAGGGCGTTCCTGATGCCGTGCTGCGCGATGGCTTGCTGCACGTCGCGGTCCAGGTCCTTGATGGTCTCGCCGGCGAGATAAGGCTCGCGGTCGTAGAGCGGGAAGGGGCCCTTCTCCTTGGCCAGCTCGACCGAGGCCAGGTAGGCGTGGCGGCGCAGGGCGGCGAGCCAGCGTTCCGTCGCCGTCACCGCCTCGGCGCTGCCGTAGCGCAGGTTGCAGGCGATCAGCGCGTCGGCCAGGCCGGTGATGCCCAGGCCGATGCGGCGCTTGGCCTGCGCTTCGCGGCGCTGCGCCTCCAGCGGGAAGCGCGAGACGTCGATGGCGTTGTCCAGCATCCGCACCGCCGTCGGCACGATCTCGGCCAGCGCCTTCATGTCCAGGTCGGCGCCGGCCTCGAAGGGGTGCTTCACCAGCGCCATGAGGTTCACCGAGCCCAGCAGGCAGGCGCCGTAGGGCGGCAGCGGCTGCTCGCCGCAGGGGTTGGTGGCG
>DAIQBR010000085.1:0-11138 GCA_036781105.1 Kiloniellaceae bacterium | reverse complement strand
GGCGCAGCCGGCGCCGCGGCGGCGGCCTGCCCGGGCAGGTAGGCATCCAGATTGAGACGGTCCACGTTGAGGGCGATGCCGAGGCCGGGCCGCTGGCGCAGGGCGATGGCCGCGCCGCCGGTCAGGCGGCTGACGTCGAGACGCAGGTCGGTGTTGCGCAGCACCACCTGGTCGCCGCCGGCATCGAACCCCGTCTTCAGGACCATGCGGCGCAGGCGCTCGGCCGGTACCATGCCGAGGTCGACGCCGAGCCATGCCAGGAGGCCGCGCAGGTTGTCCGATTCCGCCTCCACCTGCCCGCTGAAGCGTGGACCCTGCGCATCGGCGGTCAGGGTGCCGGTCACCGATGCGTCCGAGCTGCCCGGCAGTTGCACGGTCGCCCGGGTCACCTGAAGACGGCCGTCCTCGAGACGCGCGGCCGCCTGCAGCTGGCGCACCGTCTGGCCGCGATAGAGCAGAGCCTGGGCGTTCAGCTCCAGGCTGGCGGAAATGCCGCTCGGCAGGCCCGCCGGCCCGGATCCCGCGGCGCCGGCGGCCGGCGCCGCCCCGCTGCCGTCAACCGCCGGCGGCGCCGGATTCTCTGCGGCCGGCGCCGTGCCGGACTGCGCCGCTTCCGGCGCCAGCGCCAGCAGCGCGTCGAGGTCGACAGTCTTGGTGGAGAAACTGGCGGTGATGTCGGGCGCCTCGCCCAGCACGGCGGCCACGCGGCCCTCCAGCGACAGGGGGCCGAGCACGAGCCTCACCGCCTCCGCGCTGGCCTCGGTGCTGCTGGCGCCGATCTCGGCCGCGAGGGAGAAGGGCTGCGCGACCAGGCCCGGCGACTCGGACGGCAGCGTCCCGAGCGGCAAGGCCCGCAACACCCTTGCCAGATTCTCGCCTTCGGCCTGCAGGCGCCCGCGCAGAGTCTGCAGGTCCGCGTGGCGGGAAAGCGCGCCGACGAAACTGCCGCCGGCTGCTGCCTGCGGCAGCCGCAGCGAGAGCGACAGCGGCGTCGCCCCTCCTTCGATCACCTGGCCGAGGCTGAAGTCGAACTCCAGCGGCACCTTCTCATAGACACCGGCCCCGCTGGCCGCGAAGGGCCCCACGAGGGAATCGGCAGCGAGTTCGGCGTTGAGATCGCTGAGGGTTTCCTCACGCCCGCTGCGGGCGTCGCGGTAGTGCACCACGCCGTTTTCGATGAGGAAGCTGTCGACCCGAATCGGGCGCACCGCGGCCTGCGGCTCGGCAGTGCCGCCGGGCGCGCCGCCGACCTGCGGCCGCTCCCCGGCCGCCCCCTCGGCCGCGGCGAAATTCCAGTTGGCGCGGCCGTCCGGCAGCACCTCGAGGAGCACCTCGGGCTTCACCAGGGTGACGCTGTTCACCAGGATCTCGCCGCGCAAGAGCGGTAGCAGGCCAATGCTGATGCGCAGTTCTTCCAGGCGCACCATGGCCGGACCGGAGCCCTCCGCCAGGTTCGCCAGGGTCACCTCGCGGGCCGAAAAGGCGGGGGTGGGCAGCAGGTGCAGGCTGACGTTGCCGGCGATTTCCAGGTCGCGGCCGGTGTGCTCCTTGACCAGCGCCGCCATGCGGCCCTTCTCGGCATTCCAATCCCAGAAACTGGGCAGCACGAGAAGCGCGCCGACCACCAGGACGACCAGAACGACGACACCTACAGCGACCTTCTTCACCTTAACCCCTGACGGCCTCCATTTTGACACCAGCCGGCCCCGGGACGGGCTCGACGTCCCGAATTGCCCGGTAGAGACATTGCAACCGCGAACATTTGCGCTAAGCTACTTTAAGAGAAGGACTCCGGCAAAGCGGAAGGCACATCTTCGCGAGCAGCCGGCGCTAATATGGCCCTGTCCATCACCCGGGCGTTACGAAGTCGTAACATCCCTGTGGACATACTGGGCCTTAGGAGACCTTCCGACCCGGTAAAGTTTACGGGAGCGTGGCAAGGTCCGACGCAAAACCGAGCCGACGAGTGACTGAACCCATGGGTGAGATCGTCGATCTGGATGCCTACCGCGCCGCACAGCGGCGGCGCCAACGCGACGAGGCCAGGCGCAAGGAGCGCAGCCGGTCGCTGGCCGAACGCGGCGAAAGCGGCAGCAACACCAAGCCCGACGCCGAACCGCTGAAGGACGATCCGGCCTGACGCGAGGCCGGCCGCACCGCGCGGGATCCTGCCGCAGCAGACCGGCCCCTAACGGGGATTGCTGCGCCGCAACCAGGCCTTGCGCAACTCCATAACCAGCAGAAGCGACAACGCCAAGGCGGCGACCATCAGCCAGTCCTGTACGGCGACGGGCTGGACCGCCAGCACGTCGCTGAGACCGGGCAGATAGAGCGCCGCCACGTGGCAGCCCTGGGCGCCGAGGATCGCGAGGATGAGGAAAGGGTTCGCGGCGAAAGAAACCGCAAAGGCCGAGCGCCGCTCCGAGCGCGCATTCAGGGCATGTACGTTCTCGAACAGCACCATGAGCAGCAGCAGCAGATTGCGCGCCCGCTCCTCCGCCATGCCGCTTTCCAGGGCCCAGAAGTAGAAGCCGAAGGCGCAGGCGCCCATATAACCGCCGGAAACCAGCACCTGGCCCAGCATGCGGCGGTCGAAGAGCGATTCTTCGCGCGGGCGCGGGCGGCGCTCCAGGATGCCCGGCTCCCCCTTCTCGAAGGCCAGCGCGACGTCCTGGATGCCGTTGGTCACCAGATTCAGCCAGAGCAGCTGCACGGCGAAGAGCGGCAGCGGCAGCCCCACGGTGATCGCCAGCAGGAAAAGGACTATCTCGCCGAGACCGGTCGACACCAGCAGATAGATCAGCTTGCGCACATTGTCGTAGGCAACGCGGCCTTCCTCGATGCCGGCGACGATGGAGGCGAAGTTGTCGTCGGTGAGGATGAGGTCGGCGGCGCCGCGCGCCACGTCCGTGCCGTCCTTGCCCATGGCCACGCCGATATCGGCGGCGGCCAGCGCGGGCGCGTCGTTCACCCCGTCGCCGGTTACCGCCACCAGATGCCCGGCACGCTGCAGGTACCGCACAATCTCCAGCTTCTGGGTGGGCTCGACCCGGGCGAAGACGTCGGTGCCCTCGACAAGTCCGGCAAAGGCCGCCGCATCTCCGGCGACAGCGCTCAGCTCGCGCCCGGTGACCACCCGCAGCGCGGCGCCCGGGCGATCCGCCCCGATTCCGAGCCGGCCGGCGATGCAGCGCGCGGTTTCCGGATGATCGCCGGTCACCATGACCACCTCGACCCCGGCGCTGCGGCAGCGTTCGACGGCCGCCGGCACCTCCGGGCGCAGAGGATCCATGAGCCCGACGAGCCCGAGCAGGCGTAGATAGCGCAGCGAGTCCGGCGCCGCCTTCTGGGCGGCCTCCTGGGAGACCACGCCGCTGGCAACCGCCAGGACACGGTAGCCGGCAGCGGCCATGTCCTCCGCCGCGGCCAGGGCACGCCCCCAGTCGACCCCGTCGCACATCGGCAGCAAGGCCTCCAGCGCGCCCTTCACGTGGACGCGCACGCGCGGGCGTGACACTTCGGACTCGCTGGCGGCATAAGCGATCACGAAGGCCGCGCCGTAGCGCCGCTGCGGCTCGTAGGGAATGATGGCGAGCTGCGGATTGAGCCCCTTGACCTGCTTGGGGTCGATGCCGAGCTTGTGGGCCAACACCAGGAAGGCGACGTCGACGGTGTCGCCGAGATGATGCACGCGGTCTTCCGACAGCTGCAGTTCGGCCTCGTTGCACAGCGCGGCGGAGCGCGCCAACTCGGCGAAGCCGGCCTGCTCCTGACGTGTCGGCGCGCGCCCCTCGACAAGGATGTCGCCGTCGGGCCGATAGCCCTCGCCCGCCACCTCGCCCATCACCGCCGGACCGGCGTCGTCGAACAGCAGCACCTGCTTCACGGTCAGTTCGTTGCAGGTGAGCGTGCCGGTCTTGTCGCTGGCCACCAGGGTGCAGGCACCCAGCCCCTCGACCGCCGGCAGCGCGCGCACGATGACGTTGCGCCGGGCCATGCGCGACGTCGCGATGGCTAGCGCGACGGTGATCGCCACCGGCAGTCCTTCGGGAATCGCGGCCACCGCCAGCGCCACGGCCACCAGGAAGACCGTGAGCAACGAGGTTCCCTGGGCAAGCTGCACCACGGCCAGGATGGCAATGGCGATCAGCGTGGCGATGCCGATCCGCCGGCTGAACTGCTCCAGCCGGCCGATCAGCGGCGGCAGCGCCTGGTCGGGCGCAGCCAGCGCCGACGCGATGCGCCCGATCTGCGTCAAGCTGCCGGCGACCACCGCCAGGGCGCGGCCCGCCAGCACCGTGGTACCGGCGAAGAGCAGGTTTGTGCGCTCGGCGAGCGGCGCCGCCTCGTGCAAGACCGCTGCCGCGTTCTTCACCACCGGCAGGGATTCGCCGGTCAGCAGAGACTCGTCGACCTGCAGTTCCTGCTGAGAAACGAGGCGCAGGTCGGCCGGGACCAGGGCACCGGATTCCAGGCGCACGACGTCGCCGGGCACCAGCTGCGCCGTGTCGAGGCGCCGTGCGACGCCGTCGCGCAGCACGACCGTCACGGTCTCCAGCATGCGATCGAGGGCCGCCGCGCCATGCTCGGCCTTCCACTCCTGCAGGCCGCCGATCACGGCATTCAGCTGCAGCACGGCAAAGATGAAAACCGCGTCGGTCCACTCACCGACGGCCAGCGAGACCACCGTCGCCGCCAGCAGGAGGTAGACCAGCGGGCTCTTGAACTGGCGCAGATAGACGACGACGGCAGGCGTGGTCGCGCGCCGCGGCAGGCGGTTCTCGCCGTAGCGCTCCAGGCGATGCTTCGCAGCAGTGTCGGAGAGCCCCTCCTGCGTGGTCTCCAGCGCGCGCAGCGCGTCGTCCGCCGCTATCGCGTGCCAGTTGCCGCGCGGCGCCGACACGGAAGCGGAAGCGGAAACGGAAGTGGGATCGGGCTCGGCCATTACGGCGCAAAGAATGCACAGGAGGCGCGCGGCCCCGCAAGCGGCAGAATTGTCGCGCCGCCCGCTTCGCTAGACCGTCAGGATCTTGCCCGGATTCATGATGTTGTCGGGGTCGAGCGCGATCTTCAGCTGCCGCATCACCGTCAGCGCCTCGCCGTGCTCGGCCTGGAGGAAGCGCATCTTGCCGGTGCCGACACCGTGCTCGCCGGTGCAGGTGCCGCCCATCGCCAGCGCGCGCATCACCATGCGCTCGTTCACGCCCTCGGCCCGCGCCATCTCCTCCGGCTTCTCGGGATCGAGCAGGAAGGTGAGATGGAAGTTGCCGTCGCCGACATGGCCGACGATGGGTGCCAGCACGCCGCTGGCATCGATGTCCTTGCGGGTCTCGAGGATGCACTCTGCAAGACGCGAGATCGGCACGCAGACGTCGGTCGCCCAGCCCTGGGCGCCCGGCTTCATTGCCAGATTGGCGAACCAGGCATCGTGGCGCGCCTGCCACAGCTTGGTGCGGTCCTCCTGGCGGGTCGCCCAGGAGAAGTTGGAGCCGCCGTAGTCCTTGGCGATCTCGCCGACCAGCTCGGCCTGCTCCTTCGCCCAGGCCTCGGTGCCGTGGAACTCGAAGAACAGCGTCGGCTTTTCCGGGTAGTCGAGCTTGGCGTAGGCGTTGATCGCTCTCACCTGCAGTTCGTCGAGCAACTCGATGCGGGCGACGGGAATACCGGACTGGATGGTGAGGATGACGGTGTCGACGGCGCCGGCCAGGGTGTCGAAGGAGCACACCGCGGCAGCCACCGCCTCGGGAATGCCGTAGAGCCGCAGCTGCACCTCGGTGATGACGCCGAGGGTTCCCTCGGAGCCGACAAACATCCGTGTCAGGTCGTAGCCGGCGGAGGACTTGCGCGCACGCCCGCCGGTGCGGATCACGCGGCCATCGGCCAGCACCACCGTGAGGCCCATGACATTCTCGCGCATGGTGCCGTAGCGCACCGCATTGGTGCCGGAGGCCGAGGTCGCCGCCATGCCACCGAGCGAAGCGTCGGCGCCGGGATCGATCGGGAAGAACAGGCCGGTGTCGCGCAGATGGGTGTTCAGCGCCTTGCGCGTCACCCCGGCCTGCACCCGGCAGTCGAGGTCGGCCTCGTTCACCTCCAGAATGGCATTCATGCCGGAAAGGTCGATGCAGATGCCGCCCCGGCTGGCCTGCACCTGGCCCTCCAGCGAGGTGCCGCTGCCGAAGGCGATGACCGGGCGCTTGTGCGCGGCACAGAGCCTCACGATGGCCGCGACCTCCTCGGTGCTTTCGGCGAAAGCCACCGCGTCGGGCATCTCCATGGCGTGGTAGGAAGAGTCCTTGCCGTGGTGCTCGCGCACCGCGCGGGCCGTCGACAGGCGCTCGCCCAGCAGCTCGCGCAGAGCGGCAATCAGCGCGTCGTCCGTCTCGATACCGGTTTTCTGGGCCGCTTCGGCCATCGCAGATCTCCCTACTGCAGGCCCGCACTATAGCAGAGGCCGTCGGCAGGCACACAAATTCGCCGTCGGCCCGGCAGGGGCAGGCGCCCGGACAGGTGCTGGTCTAGGGACTGGACCGCATCTGGGCCGGCAGCCAGGTGGCGATCTCCGGGAAAGCGACCACCAGCACCACCGCCAGCACCATGATGGCGAACATCGGCAGGGCGGCGCGGGCGACGAAGGGGATCTGGTGCTCGGTCATGCCCTGCAGGACGAAGAGGTTGAAGCCGACCGGCGGGGTGATCTGGGCCATTTCCACCACGATGACCAGGAAGATGCCGAACCACAGCATGTCGATGCCGGCCTGGCGCACCATGGGTTCGACCACCGCCATGGTGAGCACCACCGCAGAGATGCCGTCCAGGAAGCAGCCGAGCACGATGTAGAACACCGTGAGCACGGCGATGAGGGCGAGCGGCGTCAGTTCCAGCGTGGCAATCCAGGCGGCGAGGTTGCGCGGCAGGCCGGTGAAACCCATCGCCAGCGAGAGAAAATCCGCGCCGGCGAGGATCAGGGCGATCATGCAGGAGGTCCGCGTCGCGCCCATCAGGCTCTCGGCGAAGGAGGCGCGGGTCAGCGAGCCCTGCAGCGCCGAGATGATAAGGGCGCCGGCGACGCCGAGCACCGCGGCCTCGGTCGCGGTGGCGATGCCGGCGTAGATCGAGCCCAGCACCGCCAGGATCAGCAGCACCACCGGCAGCAGCGAGAAGGAATCGCGGATCTTCTGCACGAAGCCGATGGCGGCGTCGCGCGGCGGCATGCCCTCCGGGTTCAGCACCGCGCGCAGCACGATGTAGGTCATGAACAGCAGCGCCAGCATGATCCCGGGGAAGACGCCGGCCATGAACAGCCCGGCGATCGACTCGTTCACCGTGACGCCGTAGACGATGAGGATGATCGAGGGCGGAATCAGCAGGCCGAGGGTGCCGGCGCCGGCCAGGGTGCCGATGATCATCTGCTCGGGATAGCAGCGCCGGCGCAGCTCGGGGATCGACATCTTGCCGACGGTGGCGACGGTGGCCGCCGAAGAGCCGGAGATCGCCGCGAAGATGGCGCAGCCGGCGACGTTCACGTGCAGCAGGCGGCCCGGCAGGCCGCCGAGCCAGGGCGAGAGGCCCTTGAAGAGGTCCTCGGAGAGCCGCGTGCGGAACAGGATCTCGCCCATCCAGATGAACAGCGGCAGGGCGGTCAGGGTCCACGACGACGAGGCGCTCCAGATCGTCGTCGCCATGGCGTCGCCGACCGGCCGGCTGGTGAAGAGCTCCATGCCGACCAGGGCGACGCCGAGCAGCGAGAGACCGACCCAGACGCCGCTGCCGAGCAGGAAGAACAGCACGCCGAGGAAGAGCAGGGTGAGGACGAGGTTTTCCATCGGTCGCCCCTACTCGCCGATAACGTCTTCAGGATGCCGGTCATCCAGCGGCTTCGGCGTCATTTCAAGCGGCGCGCCGAAGGCGACGCAGAGCAAGCGGTCGGCCAGCGCAATGGCGAGCAACACCGCGCCGACCGCCATGCCGATCTGCGGGATCCACAGCGGCGTCGCATCGGCGCTCTCGCTGACGTCGCCCAGCAGGTGGGAGACCCGGACCATCTTCACCGAGAAGAAGGCGAGATAGCCGGCCAGGAAGGTGCCGGCCGCGAGGCACCAGAGTTCCGCGGCGCGGCGGCGCGGGCCGGCGACCTTGTCGATGAACAGCGAGACGCGGATATGGCCGCCCTGCGCGAAGGTGTAGGCCAAGGCCAGGAAAGACGAGCAGGCCATGGCGTAGCCGGCATAGGCCGTCAGCCCCGGCACGTAGTGGCCGAGCAGGCGCGTGACGATGGAGAGCAGCACCAGGACCCCGATGGCGGCAAGAAACAGCCCGGCCAGGGCGCCGGCGGCCAGATAGACACCATCGAGCGCCTTGCGCAGGGCTGTCATGCCGTCCCCCGATTGTGCCTGGATAGGGCAGCGGCCGGGAGCGGATGTCCCGGCCGCCGCATCAAGGGTTTACTTCGCCTTGTAGGCGTCGATCACGGCCTTGCCGCTGTCGCCCGCGCGCTCGAGCCATTCCTCGGTCATGGTCGCGCCGATCTGCTGGAAGTCGGCCTTCAGCTTGTCGCTCGGGCCCTCGACCACCATGCCGTTGGCGGCGAGCTGGTCCTTGTACCAGTCGGAGAGCTCCTGCGCCTTGGCCCAGCCGGCCTGCTCGGCATTGGCGGCGGCCTCCAGCACGACCTTCTGCAGGTCGGCGCTGAGGCCGTCCCAAGACGCCTTGTTTACGATGATCATGTTCTTGGGCAGCCAGGCCTGCACGTCGTACCAGTACTTCACGTGCTCCCAGATCTTGCTGTCGTAGCCGGTCGAGCCGGAAGAGATCATGGAGTCGGCAACGCCGGTCGCGAAGGCCTGGGTCAGCTCGGCCGCCTCGATCTTGGTCGGCACCGCGCCCATCAGCTCGGCAAGGCGCGAGGTCGCCGCGTTGTAGGCGCGGAACTTCACACCCTGCATGTCGGCGGCCGAGGCCACCTCTTTCTTGTTGTAGAGACCCTGCGGCGGCCACGGCACGGCGTAGAGCAGCTTCAGGCCGGCCTCGTCGAGGGTCTTCTCGAGCTGGGGCTTGGAAGCGTCATAGAGCTTGCGCGCCTCTTCGAAGGAGGTCGCGAGAAACGGCAGGGCGTCGATCTCGAACAGCGGATCCTCGTTGCCCAGGGCCGAGATGAGGCGCTCGCCGATCGGCGCCTGGCCGGTGCGCACGGCGCGGTAGATCTCGCCGCCCCCGAAGAGGGAGCCGCCGGGATGGGTGACGATCTCCAGCTCACCGCCGGAGGCCTTGGTGACCGCCTCGGCGAAGGCGGCCGCGGTCTCGGAATGGTAGTTGCTGGCGGGATAGGCCAGCGGCATGTCCCACTTCTCGGCCGCCAGAGTGGTGCCGGCGGTGAGGCTCACGGCAACGACGGATGCGATCCCTCCAAGGGATTTGGCGAAGAAATTCATTCTTTTGTCTCCCTGTTTGGCCTTCGGCGGCGCCTTGCTGCCCGCCGAATTTTCCGGCCCCTCCCCGCGAGAGCGCCCCCGAATGCAGGGGCCGTGACACGCAGCCGGGTCGAGGGCTGAACTTTAGTCACGCGCCCGGCAGACAGGCAACCGGCGCACTACAGTGACGTTTTATCGATAAATTATCAACGTTTTCTTTTTGAACATCCCCGCCCTCCCGGGGCCGCCGGTGGCGGCGGTCAGCTGGTCGCGATGCGCCCCTCGATGAGGGTCACCAGGTCGTGCACCGGCAGGCCGAGCTCGCGGGCCAGGGCGCTGCGGTAGGGCGGCATGTTGGTGCATTCCAGCACCACGGCGCCGAGGTCGGGGCAGGCGGTCTGCAGCCGCCGCCCGGCCGCCAGCACGGCGGCCTCGGCCCCCGGCACATTCAGTTCCGAGAGGTCGCCGGTCACCACGCGGTGCAGCTCGCAGCCGGTCTCGAGCCCGACGACCGCGGTGTCGGCCGGCGCGCCGGCGGCCTCCAGGTGCCACTTCGAGAGGCGCTCGGCATCGAAGGTGAGGACGCCGACCCGGCGGCCCGGCGGCAGGGTCGCCTGCACCGCCGCCACCTGGAGCAGGCTGGAGCTGACCACCGGCACCGGCAGGGCGTCCTGCAGCGCCTTCTGCGCGGTCACCAGGAAGCCGCAGGAGGTGGTGATCAGCGTTGCGCCCTCGCCGACCAGGGCCCAGCCGGCGTCGACGAAGGCCTTCAGCAGCGGCACCGGCAGCGGGCCCGAATTCACCACGGTGTCGACATCGGCCGGCTCGACCACCTTGTAGCGGGTCTTGCAGGACCAGGTCTTGGGATTGCCGACGTCGCCGGGCGGGCGGGGAAAGCCGGTCTTCAGCATGAGGACGCCGAGAATCGGCTCACGTTTCAGGGTCATGCGGCATCCTAGCGCGATCGACGATTTTTGTCGCAACAGCAAGTCGATAGCGCCAAAAGCCCGGCGAGTCACCCGCGCGATGGGGGGCCGGCGGGCGCATAGCAGCCTTGCCGCCTTTCGGATATCGGGGCGGTGTAAAGCGTGGCATCTTCGCCGCGCCATGGAAGCGCCGCTGCACCCGCCTGTGAAAGAACTGCTGCCGGAAACGGCGCGCGAGTTGCGCGCCACGGATTGGGCCAGCGTCACCGCGCTGATCACCTGCATCGGGGTCTTCGGCCTGGCCCTGGGGCTCACCTACCCGCTGCTGTCGCTGATGATGGCCGAGGCCGGCTTCAGCGACCTGATGATCGGCTTCAACGGGGCCAGCACCTGCGTCGGCGTGGTGCTCTCCACCTTCATCCTGCCGCGCCTGCTGCGGCACTTCAGCGCCTTCGCCGTGGTGGTGCTGGGCCTCGCCGGCACCGCGGCCAGCCTGCTCGCCATGCCCTTCACCGACCCGGAGGTCACCTGGCTGGCGCTGCGCATCCTGCTGGGCGTCTGCCTCAACGTGATCTTCGTAGTCTCCGAGGCCTGGCTGAACACGGTGACCGCCGAGGCGATCCGCGGCCGCGTCATCGGGGTTTACGCGACGGTCATGTCGGCCGGCTTCGCGCTGGGCCCGCTGCTGCTGGTGGGACTGGGCGGCGCCGGGCTCACGCCCTTCGTGGTCTGCGCCGCCATCATCGCGGCCTCCATCCTGCTGATCCTGCCGCTGCGCCGGCGCAGCGCGGCGGAGCTGGTC
>DAIQBR010000084.1:7562-11197 GCA_036781105.1 Kiloniellaceae bacterium | reverse complement strand
GACGTGGTGAAGCTGATTCAGGACATCGCCGAGCAGACCAATCTGCTGGCCCTGAACGCGACCATCGAGGCGGCGCGTGCCGGCGAGGCCGGCAAAGGCTTCGCCGTGGTTGCCAGCGAGGTCAAGATCTTGGCGAACCAGACCGGCAAGGCGACGGAGGAGATCGCCCAGCAGATCAGCTCCATGCAGACGGCGACCGGCGGCGCGGTCGAAGCCATCGCCTCGATTGCCAAGCGCATCCAGCAGATCGGCGAAGTCACGGCGTCCATTGCTTCGGCGGTGGAGGAGCAGTCGGCGGCCACCCAGGAAATCGCTCGCAACGCCCAGGAAACCGCCGGTGGTACCACCGTCGTCTCCAATGGCGTCGACCAGGTGCGCCAGGACGTGGCGGAGTCGAAAGCTGGGGTCGGCCGGGTTTCGGAGGCCGCCCAGGCGCTCAACGCCGAGACCGAGCAACTGCAAGGCGAGATGCGCAACTTCCTAACCAAGGTCCGGGCCTCCTAGGGTCCGGATCCTTTGGGGTAGCAGCCGCCCGCTCAGCTATCCAGATTGCTGGCGCGCCGCTGCTGGTCATGCAGGGCGAGAACGGCCGCGTGATGTCGGTCCGCTACGGCCGCGAGCTCTTCGCCGCCGCCGAGCCCAAGCAGGCGATCTGGCACGCCGAGGCCCCGCACACCAACATCCTGACCTATCCGGGCATCGTCGACGACGTGCTGGCGTTCATTCAGGCGAGGTGAGGGGCGCCCACCGTCGCTCAATCTTTTCTGGCTCGCTCAGGCGTCGGATACGAGGCTGTCTGTCGCATCTGGAAACCGGGGCCAACTTGACCAGGGAACAACCTGGGCGCATGATTTGGTTCATGGGGGCAGCAGATCCGGGAAATCGCGACGCATCGCGGAAGGCCGCCGCGCCCGATCCCGGCATGCCGCGCGGAATGCTCACGGAAATTCAAGAGTCCGATCTGTCGGACGACTGCGCGCGGCAGTTGTGGCGTTGGTGGTCGGCAGCGGAGCAGCACGCGGGACCGCCGCGGCGAGAAGACTTCGACCCGGGCGAGTTCCCGCGCGCCCTTCCCGGCATTACGATTTTCGACGTCGAACGTGATCCCTGGCGCTTCCGGGTTCGTATCGTGGGCACCCGGATCGTCGAGGAAACCAGCCGCGATACCACCGGTGTCTATCTCGATCAGCTCGAGAACTGCGAGATGGTCGTCGCGCGGGCCCGCTGGGCCGCCGAGAACCGTCGGCCGTATTTTATGCCGGCAGCCCCGGTGTCATGGACGTCCCGGAAGTACAAGGATTACTCGGCGCTGGCCCTTCCCCTCGTCGACACTTCGGACCGCACCTGCATGATCCTCTACTACATGTCGTTTTCCTGAAGCGGCTTGTTGAGGGCGGCGCACTACGCGCAGCCGCAGGCGCGCCTGCGGATCCGGGGTCCCTCGGACTCGCTGGCGTTCATTCGGGGGCGGTGAGGGACGCCGGCGCCTCGCCGGGCGTCTCTCCGTGGGCCTTGGCGTCTACCTTGCGGCGCAGATAGTCGATGTGCATGCGCAGCGTGTAGGCGCGGTCGGCGAAGCCGGCCGGGACGTGCACCTGCTCCACCGAACGCTCGATCTCGTCGAGTTCCTGCGTTGCCTCGGCGGGCGTGATCGAACGGTCGTTCAGGCGGTCGTCCAGCACCGCCAGTTCCTTGTACCAGCGGTTCACCCGCGCGCGCATGCGCCAGCTGTAGACCGGCGGCAGAATCTTGAACAGCGGATAGAGCAGCGTCAGCAGCGGCAGCACCATGACCCAGAGGCGGTCGATCAGGTTGGCCGCCGAGAAGGGCAGGTAGCGCTGCAGGAACGGCGGGCCGCGCTCGTAGAAGCGCTCCGCCGCCGGCGCCAGCGGGTAGGTGACGTGGTCGCCGGTGGGAAAGAAGCCGGCCGTCTCCAGGTAACCGCCCTGCCGGTGGGTATCGCGCATCGCCAGCAGCATCAGGTCGATGAGCGCCGGGTGCATCTCCGGTGTGACGACGACGGTCGCCGTCGGCGCGAGCAGGACGAGATCGCGCACCGGCAGGTTCTCCGCCAGATCCAGGGTGCCCATCGGCAGCACGACCTTGGAGAGGTAAGGGTAGCGGCGCACGTAGGCCTCGGCCCGCTCGAAGCTGATCGGCGTGACGTCAGGCAGGGTGAGCAGCGTGGCGATGGTCTGCGAAGTGGCGGCGCCGACGAAGAAGGCGGCGTCCACGGTGCCCTCCGCCAGGGCGTCCATTGCCTGGCTGCTGTCCATCTCGACCAGCTCGGCCGTTTCGCCCGCGATGCCGTTGTCGGCGAGCAGCGGCAGGGCTACCGCGCGGGTGCCGCTGCCGGGCGCGCCGACGGCGATGCGTCTGCCCGCCAGGCCGGTCAGGCGGCCGGGCGCCTCGCTGCCGCGCACGAAGACCCAGACCGGCTCGAAATAGACACTGCCGAGCGAGGTCAGTCCCGGGTGTTCCGCGGGCGTCCCGATGCCGCCCTGCAGGAAGGCGACCGGCACCCCGGCCGCTTCGTCGCTGAGCAGATCGAGGTTCTCGACCGAGCCGGCGGTCCGGCGCAGCTCGAGCTCGAACCCCTCCCGGCGGAAGCGCTCCGCATAGGCCTGCCCGAAAGCGAAATAGGCGCCGTCCTCATGTCCGGTCGCCATAACGACGCTGTCCGGCGGCGCCGGGCGGACGAACTGGTAGGCGAAGACGAAGCCTGCGACGACGATGACGATCGCCGGACCCACATAGGCGATCCGGGTCCAGAGCTCCCGGAAGAGCCTTCGCAGCTTGGCGCGCGTCTGGCCGCTGGCAGCCATGCGGGGTGATCTCCTCTCTCGGCTCGGCGGGATCCGATCTCTGGAGAGTAGTCGATTCGCGCGGGAAGGGGGAAGCGCCGTCCGGTTCCAGCGTCGACGAGGCGCTGGAGTTCATTCGAAGAAGGTGAGGGCGTAGGGAAGGAGCTACATTGCGCCGAAGACGCCAACCAAGTCTCCGCGCACGCCGATGGTTTCCGGCAGGCCCTCTTCATTGCCAAGCACGGCCAGGCCGTACTCCTGTTTCTCCACATCATAGAACTGCAGGAACGATTCCGACCTGGCCACAACCCAATAGATGGCAATCTCGGGCGTAGATGCTCGCATTTCGGCGACTGAATCTTTCAGATGGAAGCGCTGCTTGTAAGGCGTGACCAAGCAGGTGCTTAGCCGCGCAATCGATTCACGAGCCTTTGCGTCGGACCAGGGGACTCCGGTCGTTGTTCCGGATGGGGGTTCGGCCACTTCGTAAGCGGAGAGATCGGCCCGAACCATCTCTGCAATTTGCTCTCCTGTCACGCCCCGCCCAACGCCGCCAACGCCTCCGGCGTGTCGATGTCCAGCAGCACGGCGTCGTCGTCCATGGCGACTTCGCAGACGACTTCCGCGTGCTCGCCGATGAGGGCGCGGGCGCCGGTGTCGCCGGCGATGTCCTGCATCTCGGCGAAGAAGCGGCGCGCGAAGAGCACCGGATTGCCGCGCTTGCCCTGCCAGGTCGGCACGCAGATGGCGCGGCCCTCGGTGGGGTTGAAGGCGGCGATGAGGCGGTCGATCACCTGGGGCGAGACGCGCGGCATGTCGCCGAGGCAGACC
>DAIQBR010000084.1:0-7497 GCA_036781105.1 Kiloniellaceae bacterium | reverse complement strand
TCCGGCAGGGCGGCCAGGCCGCGGCGCAGCGAGGAGGAGAGGCCGCTGGCGTAGTCGGGATTGTGCGTGAGGGTGAAGCCTTTTTTCGGCAAGACCTTCTCGACGGCGGCGTAGTCGTGGCCGGTCACCACCGTGACGGGCCGGGCCTGCGAGGCGGCGAGGCTGTCGAGCACGTGGCATACCATCGGCTTGCCGTCGACCTCAACGAGCAGCTTGTTCACGTTGCCCATGCGGCGCGACTGCCCGGCGGCCAGGACGAGGGCGGCGATGCGCGGCGCGCGTGGCGCAGCGGACGATTGCTCCACCGCTTCGGCGCGCGGCAGGGGACGGCTGGCGATTTCCTTCAATAGGCCGCCGCCGCCCATCCGCATCACGTCCTGCGGGGTGACTTCGAGCCCGGCAACGAGGCGCTGCAAGACCCAGTCGAAGCCGTTCACCTTGGGCGAGCGCGCGCAGCCGGGTAGCCCGACGGCCGGCTTGTGACCCAGGGAGCCCATCAGCATGAGGTTGCCGGGATCGACCGGCATGCCGAAGTGGTCGACGCGGCCGCCGGCGGCTTCCAGCCCGGACGGGAGCACGTCGCGGCGGTCGACGATGGCCGAGGCGCCGGACATCAGCAGGATCTCGCAGCCATCGTCCGAGAGTTCCTTCAGGGTAGCGGCCACTTCGGCGCTGTCGTGGCCGCAGCGGCGCTCCTCGGCCGGCGCGCAGCCGAGGTTAGCGAGGCGCTGGTCCATCACCTGACGCGTCTTGTCCAGGATGCTCGGCTTCATGCCGGGCAGGCTGGTCTGCACCAGGCCGACCCGGCGCGCCTGCAGCGGTGCCACCCGCAGCAGCGCGCCGCCGTCGCGCGCCACCGCCAGGCACTGCTCCAGCGCCGCGCGCGGCCCCGCGAAGGGGATGATCTTGATGGTCGCCGCCATCTGCTTCGGCTCGACGAGATCGTAGGGCGCCAGGGTCGCCAGGGTGATGGACTCGTCGATGAGGTTGATCGCGTCGATGCGGTCGCGGTCGGCGACCAGCACGCCGCGTTGCGCCACCATGAGATTGCAACGCCCGGTGAAGCTGGCCGTGGCCGAGAGACCGTCACCAGCCAGCGCGGCGGCCAACTCGGTCGCCGCTTCGTCCTCGTGCAGGTCGCCGGCTTCCAGGCGCGCGGCCGTGATCTCTGCGATGCCGGCCTTGGCGAGCACCGCGATGTCGTCGCCCGAGAGGCGGCGCCCCTTCTTGAAGGCGAAGCCGGCGCCGCGCAGGGAGTGGGCGAGGATGCAGCCCTCGGCTTGCTTCACCGCTATGGGACCGAAGTACATTACTCTGCCGCTTTCGTGGGCGCCGCCCCGGGGCTTTCCTGCTTCACCAGCGGCGGCACGCGGTGCAGCACCTGGGTGATCTGCGCCAGGATGGAGATGGCGATCTCCGCCGGGCTGCGGGCGCCCACGGCCAGACCGATGGGCGCGTGGATGCGCGCGATGGCGTCGCCACCCAGGCCGGCCTCGCGCAGGCGCTCCACGCGCTTCGCATGAGTCTTGCGGCTGCCCAGGGCGCCGACATAGAAGGCCGGCGAGCGCAGCACGACGCCGAGGGCCGGGTCGTCCAGCTTGGGATCGTGGGTCAGCACCACCACGGCGCTGCGGTGGTCCGGCGCCAGTTCGGTCATGGCGTCGTCGGGCCAGGCGTCGACCAGCCGCACCGAGGGGAAGCGTTCCTTGTTGGCCCAGGCCTTGCGCGGGTCGATGACGATGACCTCGTAGCCGGCAATCTGCGCCATGGGCACCAGCGCCTGCGAGATATGCGCCGCGCCGACCACCAGCAGGCGCAGGGGAGGGTTGTAGACGTGCACGAAGAGGTCAGGATGATCGGCCAGCGGGCCGCTGCGGTCGGCGATCAAGGCATCCCGCACAGCCGCCTGCTGCGCCGGGCTGAGGTTCAATTCGCCGCTGCCTTCGGTTTCGACCAGCAGCCACTGGCCCCCATCGGTGAGGTCGGTGACCAGGGCCGTGGGGCGCTTCGCGGCGCGTGCCTGCTGCAGCTTATCGAGGATGGCGCGTTTCATTCGAGACGCTCGACGAAGACCTTGACCGTGCCGCCGCAGGCCAGACCCACATCCCAGGCCTGCTCGTCGGACACGCCGAAGGTGAGCAGCTTGGGCGGCGCGCCTTCCATGATCTGCTGCGCCTCGTGCACCACCGCGCCCTCGATGCAGCCGCCGGAAACCGAGCCCTGCAGGCGCAGCTTGTCGTCGACGATGAGCTGGCTGCCCACCGGTCGTGGCGAGGAGCCCCAGGTCTGCACCACCGTGGCCAGGGCGACCTTGTGGCCTTCGTCGCGCCAGCGCCCCGCCGTCGCCAAGAGGTCCTCGGCCAGCAAGTCTTCTGCCTGACTGTCGCTCAGCTTGCCTTCTGCCATTGGCTCATTCCTTCCTGCCTGCGTGCGGCCGGGCGGCTCAGCACCGCCGCCAGCTCGCCCAGGCTTTCCAGGTTGTGCACCGTCCGGAAGTCGTCGACGTGCGGGATCAGGGCCTGCGCCCCCAGGGATTTTGGCTGGTAGCCCTCGTAGCGCAAGAGGGGATTCAGCCAGATCAGGCGGCGGCAGGACTTGTGCAGGCGTTCGACCTCGGCCTCCAGGCCCTCGGCGTTGTCGCGGTCCAGGCCGTCGGAGATCAGCAGCACCACCGCACCCTGGCCCAGCACGCGGCGCGCCCAGGTGACGTTGAAGTCGTGCAGGCAGGCCCCGATCCGGGTGCCGCCGGACCAGTCGAACACGCTCTCGGCGACCTTCTCAACGGCGACGTCGACGTCCTTCTGGCGCAGGTAGCGGGTGATGTTGGTCAGCCGCGTGCCGAAGACGAAGGTGTGGACGCGGTCGCGGTCGTTGGTCACCGCGTGCATGAAGTGCAGCAGCATGCGCGAGTAGCGGCTCATCGAGCCGGAGATGTCGCAGAGCACCACCAGCGGCGGATGACGCAGTTGCTAGTTCTTCCAGCGCAGCGGGATGGTATCGCCGCCCTGGCGCAGCGCCGCGCGCAGGGTGGCGCGCAAATCCGCCTTGCGCCCGCCGCCGGGGCGGAAGCGCCGCGTCGGCACCTCCATGATCGGCAGGCGCATGGCCTTGATCGCCTGGCGCGCCTCGGCAAGCTCCGCCGCCGACATCTTCTCGAAGTCGATGCCCTGCAGGATCTCCTTGCTGGAGAAGGTGAGGGCGGCGTCGATCTCCTGCTTTTCCTCCTGCTCGTCGGGCTCGGGTCCTTCGCCGTCCTTCGGGCGCATGGCGTCGCTGAGCCGCCGGCTCAGTTCCTCGGCGTCCTCCGGTCGCTGGCCGGCCCAGGGTGTGATGTCGGGCAGCAGCAGCGCCATCATGCGCTGCAGGATCTCCGGGTTGCGCCAGAACACGTGGAAGGCCTGGTCGAAGAGCTCCTGCTGGTCGCGCCGGTTCACGAAGACCGCGTGCAGCGTCCAGTAGAAGTCGTCGCGCCGGGCGAGGCCGACCGCTTCCACCGCCTTCAGGGCCTGCAGCACCTTGCCGGGGCCGACCGGCAGCCCGGCGGCCCGGAGGGTGCGGGCGAAGTAGAGGATGTTCTCCGCCAGGCGCCCGTCTTCGGGAGCGCCGCCGGGGCTTGGCTGAGGGGGCTGATCGTCCATGGCGGGGAGTCTAGACCAGCCAGGGCCGCCCGCCCATACCCCCGCCCATAGGGGCAAAAATTCTCATGTATCCGATGAGAAACCGTCGTTTGTGACGAGGCGCCGGTGGCTGCATATCCCAAGGCAGACCGGGGACTTTAGCAGACCCGGAACAGCCGCAAGGAGACCATCATGGCCAACCGGAACCATTACTCGCCCCGCCTGCAGGACGACCGCCTGGCCCGTGAGTTCCCGGGCACCCTGGAGCCCGGCGCCGGCCCTGCCGGCGGCCGCCTGCTGGCCAAGCTCGGCGTCGCTGTGGTGCTGGGCGTGGTGCTCGCCGCCGTCGGCGGCCTGACCGAGGATCGGCCGCGCCTGACGGAACGCGAGCAGTTGGCGACGCCGGGCACGGCGGGGCCGCCGGAGATCGTGTTCCAGGAGCAGCGCAGCGACGGCACGGCGTACTGAGGCCGTCTGCTGAGATCGGGGCGTTCAGGCCAGCGCGGTGGCCAGTTCCGTCTTCACGTCGTTGAGGATGCGCGCCGCCTCGCTGCCCTGGATCTTGGCGATGTCGTCCTGGTACTTCAGCAGCACGCCGAGGGTGTCGTCGATGGCCTGCGGGTCGAGGGCGACCTTGTCCAGCTGGGTCAGGGCGTCGGCCCAGTCGAGGGTTTCGGCGATGCCCGGCGCCTTGAAGAGGTCTTCATCGCGCAGCGCCTGCACGAAGCCGACGATGTGGCGCGACAACGCCTCCGGCAGGCCCGGCGCCTTCACGCGCAGGATCTCCAGCTCGCGCTCGGCCGTCGGATAGGCGACCCAGTGATAGAAGCAGCGCCGCTTCAGGGCGTCGTGGATCTCGCGCGTGCGGTTGGAGGTGACGATGACGATGGGCGGGTGATCCGCCTTGATGGTGCCCAGCTCCGGAATGGTGATCTGGAAGTCGGACAGGACCTCCAGCAGGAAGGCCTCGAAGGGCTCGTCGGTGCGGTCGAGTTCGTCGATCAACAGCACCGGCGGGCCTTCGACCTCCGGGCGCAGCGCCTGCAGCAAGGGGCGCTCGATGAGGAAGCGCTCGTCGAAGATGTCGCCGCTGAGGCGCTCGCGGTCGTGCTCGCCGGCCGCCTCGGCGACGCGGATTTCGACCATCTGGCGCGGGTAGTTCCACTCGTAGACAGCGGAGGAAACGTCGAGACCCTCGTAGCACTGGAGGCGCACCAGGCGGCGCCCCAGAGTCTCGGCCAGCACCTTGGCGATCTCGGTCTTGCCGACGCCGGCCTCGCCTTCGAGGAACAGCGGGCGGCCCAGCTTCAGGGCGAGGAACAGCACGGTCGCCAGGTCGCGCTCGCCGACATAGTTGCCGCGCGCGAGCAGCGCCAGGGTTTCGTCAACGGATGTGGGAAGCGGGGCCGGGGAGGCCATAGATCGCGAACTCGCTGGCTGGGGAGAAGAGGGGCGGCGCCCTATTTTCTCCGCCATTCGCCGTCGGCTGTCAAAACCCAAGTCCCGGCCGGGACCTGATCGACGATCTCCTTGGCGTAGACCGCGCCGACCGCTTCGGCGCTGACGCCCTGCTCGGCGGCGCGCTTCTCGTAGACGCTGCGCCGCTTGTCGTTCACCTCTTTCACAATATCCGCCGCGCTGGGGTCGCGGGCGACCGCGTAGCCGTCGTAGCGCTCGCCGACCTTGCCGGAAGCACGCAGCTCGTCGAGGGACTGGGCGGAGACGGGGTTACTGAGCAGCGGCAGGGCCAGGGCCGCCACCGCCAGGAGCGAGAGAAGGGAAAACCAACGCCGTGTCATCATGCCATCCCGCCTAGAAGATATCCGGGTTTTCTTTGATGTCCTTGTCCGCCTGTTCTTCAATCTTTACGCGGACTTCGGCATCTAACTTAACATTCAGGTTTATCGTAATCGGCTCCTTCGGCGCCTCCACCTGGACCGTTGGGGTGCAGGCGGCAAGGGCAAAGCAGAGCGCGACCCCGACCAGGACCGATTGACGGCCGCCTAAGCAGATCAAATTCCCGACTCCCTCCATTCGACACCCGGATATGGGCGACTCGCCTCGGGCCGGAGCAGCATAGCATTGCGCACCCACGGCTGTACTACGCCGGCAGAGTGCAGTTTATCCCCGCGCCAGGCAAGGGGCTGACCAGGGGCCGGGGAGACCGATCATTCCCGCAATCTCCAGGCCCGCTTGAGGGCGTCGTCGGAGAGGCTCATGCCCTTCTGCAGGGCCTCCAGCACGCTGGTCAGGTTGCTCTCCAGGTTGATGTTGAAGCGGAAGGGCTGGCCGTCCAGGACTTCCGGATTGGCGCCCAGAGTGGAGAGCTTCACCGTGGCGTCGTTGTCCGCGGTCTTGGCGAGGTCGAGGGTCAGGTTTTCGAAGCGGAAGTCCTCCAGCGCCTTGGCCGCCAGTTCCACGGTCTCGCCGCCGCTGGCCAGCGCCGAGCGCAGCGCCTGGAAGCGGATCGACAGGCGCCCCGGCCCCTCCGCCGCGAAGTGGCCGTCCTCGACGATGATGTCCTCGCCGGCCAGAACGATCGGCAGCCGGCCGCGCAGCTTGCCGTCGCCCGAGAGGCCGTCGATCTCGATGAGTTGGAAGAAGGTGGCGAGGTCGAGGGCTTCGGTCGCCAGCACAACCCGGTTGCTTTCCGCCGCCGGATCCAGCGTCGTCGGCTCGATCCGCCAGCGCGCGCCGGCCAGGGTGAACCCGCCCTCGGCCAGGGTGACATGGGGTGCCGGTGTCTGATCGAGGGAGAAGGTGACCGCGATGTCCTCCACCGGCACGCCGGCCTCCAGGCCGGCGATGGTGAGCTTCTGCGCCGGGGCGGAGGCCAGCGGCTGCAGGCTTTCCAAGGTGAGGTCGAGATTCAGGCCGCTGATCCCGACGCCCTGGCCGGTGAAGGCGAGATCGCTGAGGGTCACGCGTCCGGTCTCCTTTGCTGGGTCGCGCGGCCAGACGAGCTGCGCCGCGGCGGTGAGGCCGCCGCGCACTTCTTCGAGGCCGGCGAGCAGCGGCGAGATATCGCCCGGCTGCAGCTCCTCCGGCGCGAAGGACAGCAGGCGGCTCACCGCCTTCACGGCGGCGCTGCCGTCGTCGTTGTAGCGCCCCGAAAGATCGGCCAGGCCGCGGCCTTCGCTGAGGCCCAGCTCTCCGGTGATGTCGTAGCCGCCGCCGGCGCGCTTGAGGTCGCCCGTCAGCGTGAGCGGTGCGGTGAGCGGTGCCGCGCCGCCGGCCTGGAAGGGACCGAGGCTGAAGCGGCTGGTCTCGGGACGCAGCTCGCGGTCCAGCGCCACCGTCACCTCGGCGGCCTCCGCGGTGAAGTCGTAGGCGGGCAGGGTGAAGCCGGCGAGCCGCAGGTCCAGGTCGGCGTCGTGGCCGCTCTGCGGCGCGAAGCTGCCGGTGAGGCTCGCCCGGATCGTCTGGGCGGTGACGGGCAGCGGGTCGGCCTCGGCGGCGGTGAGCGCCAGGGCGGCGCCGTCCTCGCGCGCCTTGAGGCGGTAGCGATAGCCGGTAGCATCCGCCGTGGTCTCCAGCGCGAGTTCTTCGACGTCCAGCGACAGCGGGTTCTGCAGGCGCAGCGGTGCCCCCGCTCCGAACTGCCGGACAGCCAGGCTGCCGGCCTGTGTCAGCTTCAGGCGCAGGCCCCCGGTGTCGTAGCCGACGCCGAGCGGCAGGGAGACGGCGACGCCGCGCGCTTCGCGCCCGCCGATCGACAGGCGGTCGGCTTCGGCGCGGGCCTTCAGGCTGCCGGTGTAGGTGACAAGCTGGAAGCGGTCATCCAGCGTCGCGGTTCCCGCGCTGCCGGCGGAAAGCTTCAGGCCCTGGTCGCTGGTGGCCTGGGCGGCCACCGTGATGGCGGCCTCGCGCGGCGGCCAGG
>DAIQBR010000083.1:7411-11286 GCA_036781105.1 Kiloniellaceae bacterium | reverse complement strand
GCCCTGCCCCTTCATGGCGTTGAACACCCGGCTGACGCGTTCCAGGTCGTGCATGCGCGAGGACTCGGTGGCCTCGAACAGCAGCCGGCCGGCCAGGTTGGCATGCTGCTTCAGCAGCCCCATGAGGGCGTCGACGAAGACGTCGTTCTGCAGCGACAGGCCGGAGAGGTTGACCGCGAGGTTGACCGGTGAGCTTGCCGCCCGCTCGGCCATGAAATCGATGGCGCGCCGGCAGCAGGCGAGATCGAAATCCTGAATCAGGCCGACGTCCTCGGCGAAGACGATGGTCTGGTAGGGCGACTCGCCGTGGGCGAAGCGCGCCAGCGCCTCGAAATGGGAAATCTGCCGGGTCTCGAGATCGACGATCGGCTGGAAGGCGAAGTCGAAGCGGTTGGCGGAGACCACCGCCTTGAAGGCCGAGATGCGGTCCTGGGTCTCCATCACCTGTTCGTGGAAGGAGGCCGCCAGGCTGGAGACGCCGATTTGACCGGTGCCCTTCGCCGCCATCTTGTTGATGGTGTAAACCAGGGCCTGGGCCGCCTCGGCGCTGGTCAACTCGTCGCCGGAGGAGGCCACGGTGGCCTGCTCGACCTGCAGGCCGCCGCCGGTGGGGTCGAAGGCGCGGGCGAGATCGGCCAGTTGGCGGCGCACATCGGGGCCGACATCGCTGCCGGCCTCGTGGACGAAGCCGAAACGCTCATCGGTCAAGGCGCCGGCCGCATCGCCTTCGATGGAGCCGCTGCGCAGCACCGAGCCGGCATCGGCGAAGAAGGCCTCCCAGCGGTCGTTGCCGAGGCGCTCGCGAAAGCCGGCCGCGCCGACGAATTCGATGAAGGTGATCTCGACATCCTGGCCGACGGCACGCGCGGCCTCCAGTGTTTCGATCGCCGTTTCCTGGAAGGCGTCGCGGCCCAGCAGGCCGCCGGAGGTGCGCCCCTGTTCGGCCCGCGCCACCTTGGCCAGCGCCACGTTGGCCACCGTCAAAGTGCAGTAGATGACGTCGTCGTAGTCGGGAATGCGGCAGGCGTTGAAGATCACCTTCAGCGCTCTGGGCGCCGCCTTGGACGCCGGCGCGTCATCGCTAGCCTTGTTGGAGGGGTCGGTGAGCCGGATCGAGACCAGAACCGGGCCGCAGCGCTTGCCCGGCACCAGGGAGCCGATCTTGGCGACCAGCAGGGGGCGATCCTCCTCGACGAAGAGGTCGAGCCAGCCGCGGCCGATCACCGAGGCGGGCGGGCCGCCGAGGAGCTGATTGGTGGCACCCACGGCATAGCGGATCATGCTGTCGTCGCCGATCTCGAGCAGCAGGTCGGAGGCGGCGAACGCAAAGGCGAGGAAGCGGTCGCGCTGCTCACGCAGCTGCTCGGCCTCGCTCAGTACGACATCGACTTCGCGGCTTTCCTTCGCCTGCACCAGTTTGCGCCCTTCCCGCCGGCCACGGCCCCGCCGCGGCCTCTGGATGGTTAAGGCAAGCAGGCGGAATAGTCAGCAATTCTAAGGCGGAAACCCTTAGGCTTGCTTAAGAGGTGACCGCCTGCCGGCCTGGATCAACCCCATTAAACCATTGGAATATCAAAACTCTTCCCGTGTGACCAGGAACCGCAGCCGGTCCCCGCGCAGCTCGACCGCGCTCAGCGACCCGCTCATGAAAACGCCGCTGTCGACGCCGATACGGTGCGCCAGCGCCGTCGGCCCTTCGGGCGTGTGGCCATGCACCACGGTGACCGGGTGCGGCCAGCTTTGCCCGCTGAGGAAGGGCTCGCGGATCCACAGCAGGTCTTCCTCGCGCTGGTCGTCCAGGGGCCGCTCGGGGCTGAGGCCGGCGTGGACGAAAACGTAGTCGCCGATGCGGTGTTGCAGGGCGAGGCCCTGGAGGAAGGCCAGCCGCTGGGCGCCCAGTCCCTCCTGGAGAGCGGCGGCCAGTTCCAGCGGCTCCTCGATGCGCGCATCCGGGGCCAGGGTCTTCAGGGTTTCCTCTCCGCCGAAACGCCACCAGCTGAGCAGCCGGGGCAGGCTGAGGTCCTCGCCGGTCGCGGCCTCGACGAGGTAGACCTCGTGGTTGCCGATCAGCCGGATCTCCTCGACGCCCGGCTGACCGAGGCCGGCCGCCACCAGGTCGAGGGTCTCCAGCGGCTGCCAGCCACGGTCGACATAGTCGCCGAGCCAGACCACGGTGACCGCGCCCGGCTCGTGCTCCAGCGCGATGATGCCGGCGATCTGTTCCTGCAGGGCCCAGAGATGATCGGCATGGGCGTGCACATCACCGATGGCGAAGACCACGCGCCCCTGCGGCAACGGCCGCGGCGCAGGCTGCCAGTCCGTGGTTTCGGCGACGATGCGGGCCATGGGCCCTCCCTGCTGCAGGCAAGGCCTCAGTCTAGCCGAGCGCGGCGGGCGCGCAAATCGCGCTGACGGCGCGCAGCGGCGGGGAGAAAGAGAAGGGCCGGCACCGCCCGAAGGGGTGCCGGCCGCAAGGTCACAGGCTTAGGGCCCAACGGGAGGCTTCCGCAGAACGCCCCTCTGTCGCGAAGGCAGTCCCAAAAAGTCCCGCTTCGGACAGGCCTCAGTATCCGCTTTCGAGCGCAGGGCGACCAATAGCACCTTGGTCGCATCTCTTGCGCTCAGCGCGATTCGGGCAGGTGCTTGTGGCCGTCGCCATGCCCGGGTGCGGGCTCTCCCGCATAACCGCGCAGCTCGTTGTAGTGCGCCACTTGCGCCGCGCTGAGCAGGGTCTTGGCCGCAAGATGCGCGCGCAGGTGAACGAAGCGCAACTCGCCGCGCAGCGCCGCGAGGTCGGCCAGATGCCGCTGCAGCTCCGCCTCGCCGAGATCGCCGCGCCCGAAGGCGGCGTCGAGTGCCGCTTCCTGCCGCAGGATGTCGGCGCCGAGGCGCTGTGCCTCACCCTGCATCTGCGCGAAGAGCTGCCCGATGGCCTGCCTCTGGGCCTGGTTCAGGGCCAGATCGTCGCCAAGATCGAGCAGATGGCGCGGACCGGGATAGCCGTTCAGTTCGGCGGCCAGGGCCAGCGACATGCCGCGCCCGGCACGCAGGTCGTCGATCTCCTGCGGCGACAGGGCCTTGAGGTCGCGTTCCTGCCATCCGGCATAGGGCGATTGCGTATTGGCTGTCGCCGCCGAAGCCGCGAGGCCGAGGAGAAGAACCGTGGAAAGCATCATCTTCATCGTCGTGTGCCTGCGTCCAGTGTTGCCTAGCGATCTTCCATCGTGTCGTGGCGCGCGCGGATGGCCGCCGGCCAGCGGCTCTTGATGTAGGACAGCACGGCCCAGATCTCGTCATCGCTCAGGTTGCCCTCATAGGCCGGCATATCGCTCTGGTAGCCGTCCCCGATCAGCGCCGCCGGGCCGTACTTGGTGAGCGCGAAGAGCTGCTCGCCGGGATGATGCCAGGTGTGGCCGGTTTCATCATGCGGCGGCGCCGGCAGGCGGCCGTTGGGCAGCCGCTGCCGCCAAGCCGGCTGGCCCTTCAGGTCGGCGCCATGGCAGGACGCGCAATTATCCGCGTAGAGCCGAGCGCCCAGGGCCACCTTGGCGCCGTCGTCAGGGTCGATGCCCGCCTCGGCGCCGTTGTCCTTCACCACGTAGAACACGCCGGCCGCCAGGATGATCGCCACCGCCGCGGCGACGACAAGCCAGCTCGGCTTCGTCTTTTCCGCCATAGCCCTATCCGTTCGTTCACCGACGGCAAGGCTCGACCTTCCAGCAGGAGGAAGGTCAAGCCGAGAGGATCAGGCCAGCGCCTTGAGGATCGCCTCGCCGCAGGCCCGCGTGTCGGCGGTGCCGCCGAGGTCGCGAGTGCGCGCCTCGGGGTTCACCAGCACGCTTTCGATCGCCGTCTCCAGTTCCGCCGCGGCGGCC
>DAIQBR010000083.1:0-7391 GCA_036781105.1 Kiloniellaceae bacterium | reverse complement strand
ATCAGGGCGGCGGTCCACACGGCGGCCACCGGGTTGGCGATGCCCTTGCCGGCGATGTCGGGCGCCGAGCCGTGCACCGGCTCGAAGAGCGACGGGAACTCACGTGGCGGGTTGAGGTTGGCGGCCGGCGCGATGCCGATGGAGCCGGCCACCGCCGGGCCGAGGTCGGAGAGAATGTCGCCGAAGAGATTGGAGGCGACCACCACATCGAACCAGTCGGGGTGCTGCACGAAGTGGGCGGTCAGGATGTCGATGTGGTACTGCGCCGTCTTCACGTCGGGATAGTTTTTCGCCATGGCGGCGAAGCGCTCGTCCCAGTAGGGCATGGTGTGGACGATGCCGTTCGACTTGGTGGCCGAGGTCACGTGCTTGCGCTTGCGCGTCTTGGCCAGTTCGAAGGCGTAGTTCAGGATGCGGTCGGTGCCGCGGCGGGTGAAGCAGGAAAGCTGCGAGACCATCTCCTGGTCGGTGCCCTCGTAGAGCCGTCCGCCGATCTCGGAGTACTCGCCCTCGACATTCTCGCGCACGACGATGAAGTCGATGTCCTCCGGCCCGCGCCCGGCCAGCGGCGAGGTCATGCCCTTCAGCAGACGCACCGGGCGCACGTTGGCGTAGAGATCCAGTTCGCGGCGCAGCGGGATGAGCAGGCCCCACAGCGAGACGTGATCGGGCACGCCGGGGAAGCCGACGGCGCCGAGGTAGATGGCGTCGAATTCCTTCACCTGGGCGATGCCGTCCTCCGGCATCATGCGGCCGGTCTCGGCATAGCGCTGGCAGGACCAGTCGAAGTCCTCCCACTCCAGGGTGAAGCCGTGGCGGCCGGCGACGGCCTCGGCGGCGCGCTGGCCCTCCGGGATCACTTCCTTGCCGATGCCGTCGCCGGGAATGACGGCGACGCGGTACTTGCGATTGGACATACAGAGAGCCTCCCCTTGATCTACCTGACGTGTCGGGCTCTCGAATAGGTCATGTGGCGAAACGGGGCAAGGCAAAGCCGGTGCGGCGCCTGCTCTGCGGCAGCGCAACAAAAAAGGGTCCGACCCGGCGGATCGAACCCTTTTGGAAACTGGTGGAGCCGAGGGGAGTCGAACCCCTGACCTCTACAATGCCATTGTAGCGCTCTCCCAACTGAGCTACGGCCCCTGGGACCCCCTGGCGCGCCCGTCGAAACGGCGCCGCCCGGCGGCGTGGAGCGGGAAATTAAGTACCCCGCAGGATCAAGGCAAGGAAAAAGTCTGGGTCGCCTCCAGGTAGAGACGCGGCGCTTTCCCCCGGCCGGGCCCCACCAGCGGCGGGGCGGCCGGAGTATCGGTGCCGAGGGGTTACGACAGTCCTAACGTCTTCGGGCCTAACGTCTTCGGGCCTAACGTATTCGGGCGTAACGCCTTCGAGCCTAGGTTCTCTTGGGTCAGAAGAAATCAGGGCACAGGGCCGGCCGTGGCCCGCAGCCCGCTCAGGTGTCGTCGTCGTCGTCCTTGACCTTCACGTCGACATCGTCGTCGTCGCCGAGATCCGAGGTGTCCTCGATGAAATCCTCCTCGTCGTCGTCGCCGACCACGGCATCGGCTTCTTCATCGTCGATGTCGAATTCGTCATCCTCCGACTCCTCGTCCTCCGCTGGCGCCACCTTCGCTTTCTTCGGCTTGGGGGCGGGTTCGGGCTTCGGCGCGCTGCGCGGGCGGCGCGATTTCAACAACGCCTCGGGATCAAACTCGGCGCCGCAGGAGGGGCAGACGATGGGCGACTTCTGCAGGTCGTAGAACTTGGCCCCACAGCCCTGACAGATGCGCTTGGTTCCCCACTTCGGATTTGCCACCTGCGCGGTCCTCCACAGGTCTTACGGTTCATTGGTTGGGCGTCGCAATTGCCATGATCGTGCATCGCTGTCAAAAGGTAATTGGCGGGCGGCGGAAGCGGGACTTGCGGGCGCCCCCGGCGACCCGATAGAACCCTGTTCGAGTACCAGCAAAGCGCCGCTGCGCGCCCCTTCCGCCCCGCCCCCGGAACAGCCTGAAACCGGGCAAGCTTAAGGAACGCCATCCCCGTGAGACCGATGACTGCCAGGCCGGGCACCGCGCTTTCGGGCACCGTCACCCTGCCCGGCGACAAGTCCATCTCGCACCGCGCGCTGATGTTCGGCGCCCTGGCGGTCGGCGAAACCGTCATCGACGGCCTGCTGGAGGGCGAGGACGTGCTGCGGACCGCGGCCGCCATGCGCGCCCTGGGCGCCGAGATCGAACGCGACGGCGCCGGGCGCTGGCACGTCTGGGGCTGCGGCATCGGCGCCCTGCGCGAGCCCGAGGACGTGCTGGACATGGGCAATTCCGGCACCGGCGCGCGGCTGCTGCTGGGAATCCTGGCGGGCCACCCGCTGACCGCGGTGCTGACCGGCGACGCCTCGCTCAGGCGCCGGCCGATGGCGCGGGTGACCGAGCCGCTGGCCGCCTGCGGGGCCGCCTTCATCGCCCGCGAGGGCGGGCGCCTGCCGCTGACGGTGATCGGCGCGCGCGACCCGCTGCCGCTCGACTACCGCCTGCCGGTGCCCTCGGCCCAGGTGAAGTCGGCCGTGCTGCTGGCGGGCCTCAATGCCCCCGGCGAAACGCGGGTGGTCGAGCGCGAGGCGACGCGCGACCACAGCGAGCGCATGCTGGGCCACTTCGGGGCCAGCTTGCGCCGGCGCGAAATCGACGACGAGGGCCATCGCGCGCTGGAAATCGTGCTGACCGGCCAGCCCGAACTGACCGGGCGGGCCGTGCGGGTGCCGGCGGACCCGTCCTCCGCCGCCTTTCCCCTGGTCGCCGCCCTGCTGCTGCCCGGATCCGAAGTGCGCCTGGCCGCCGTCGGCATGAACCCGCTGCGCAGCGGCCTGGTCACCACACTGCAGGAAATGGGCGGCGACATCACCGTCGAGAACGCCCGCGAGGAGGGCGGCGAGCCGGTCGCCGACCTGGTGGTGCGCGGCAGCCGCCTGAGGGGCATCGAGGTGCCGGCCGAGCGCGCGCCCTCGATGATCGACGAGTATCCCATCCTTGCCATGGCCGCCGCCGCCGCCGAAGGGCGCACGGTGATGCACGGCCTGGGCGAGCTGCGCGTGAAGGAGAGCGACCGCCTGGCCGCCGTGGCCCGCGGCTTGGCGCGCTGCGGCGTCGCCGTCGAGGAACATCCAGAGACCCTGGCGGTGGCGGGCTGTGGCGGGCGCCCGCCGGGCGGCAACGACCAGCCCATCGAGACCGAGCTGGACCACCGCATCGCCATGAGCTTCCTGGTCCTCGGCCTGGCCGCCGAACGTCCCGTGCTGATCGACGACGTGACGCCGGTGTCGACCTCGTTTCCCGACTTCGCCCCGCTGATGCAGGGCCTCGGCGCGGAATTCGCAGCGCCGGAGCCGGCATGATCATCGCGCCATGATTATCGCGGTAGACGGGCCGGTCGCGGCCGGCAAGGGCACCCTGGCACGGCGTCTCGCCGAAGCCCTGGATTGCGCCTATCTCGACACCGGCTCGATCTACCGGGCGGTGGCGGCCCGCATTCTGGCCGCCGGCGGCGATCCGCAGGACCCGGCGACGGCGGAGGCCGCCGCCCGCGCCCTGACCCCGGCCGACCTGGAGCGCGACGACCTGCGCCTGGAACAGGTCGGGCAGGCGGCCTCCCAGGTCGCCGCGATCCCCGCCGTGCGCGAGGCCCTGTTGGACTTCCAGCGCCATTTCGCCGCTTCGCCGCCGGGAGGCAAGAGCGGGGCGGTGCTGGACGGCCGCGACATCGGCACGGTGGTCTGCCCGGACGCGGATATGAAATTCTTCCTAACAGCTTCCGTCGAGGCGCGCGCCGCCCGGCGGCATAAAGAGTTGATCGCACGGGGCGAGCAGAGTATATACGCCCGCGTTTTGCAGGATCTGCGCGAACGGGATGCGCGCGACAGCGGGCGGGCGACCGCCCCCTTGCGGGCCGCCGAGGATGCGGTCCGGCTCGATACCAGCGGCATGGATGCCGACGAGGCCTTCGCGGTCGCCATGGCGGAGATCGCCCGGCACAGCCCCCAAGTAGGTGGGCCCAAGTAGGAGCGGCCGCGGCCGGCCTCAGGTCTCCGGCGGATATGCCGGGGTTTCCAGGACAGGGTGAGGTGGAAACGGCCGGCGGCCGCTGCCCTTGCCCGTTCCCGGCAGCCCGCCCGGCCTGGCAGAGCCAGCAAGACGTTTTCACGCCCGGGATGGTCCCGGGAAGACCGGCGGCAAACCGCCCGGCCTGGATAGTACGAGAACGAAAGGACCAACCAATATGGCTCAAGCAGCCACCAGCACCGCTCCTGAGAAAGAGAGCTTTGCCGCTCTCCTCGATGAATCCCTCGGCACTGAAGATGGCCTCGAAGGCAAAGTCCTGAAGGGCACCATTATCGCCATCGACGGCGACACCGCCGTTGTCGACGTCGGCTTGAAGTCGGAAGGGCGCGTCGCCCTGAAGGAATTCGCCGAGGCCGGCCAGATGCCGGAACTGAAGGCCGGCGACGAGGTCGAGGTCTACCTCGAGCGCATGGAGAACAAGAACGGCGAGGCGATGCTGAGCCGTGAGAAGGCCAAGCGCGAGGAAGCCTGGACGCAGCTGGCCAAGGCCTTCAGCGCCAACGAGCGCGTGACCGGCACGATCTTCGGCCGCGTGAAGGGCGGCTTCACCGTCGATCTCTCCGGCGCCGTGGCCTTCCTGCCCGGCAGCCAGGTCGACATCCGCCCGGTGCGCGACGTCAGCCCGCTGATGGGCACCCCGCAGCCCTTCCAGATCCTCAAGATGGACCGCTCGCGCGGCAACATCGTGGTGTCGCGCCGCGCCGTGCTGGAAGAGACCCGCGCCGAGCAGCGTTCGGAGCTGGTGGCCAACCTGAAGGAAGGCCAGGTGCTGACCGGTGTGGTGAAGAACATCACCGACTACGGCGCCTTCGTGGACCTGGGCGGCGTCGACGGCCTGCTGCACGTCACCGACATCTCGTGGAAGCGCATCAATCACCCGACCGAAGTGCTGTCCATCGGCCAGCAGGTGCAGGTGCAGGTGATCCGCTTCAATCCGGAGACCCAGCGCATCAGCCTCGGCATGAAGCAGCTGGAAGCCGATCCCTGGGAGGGCGTCGCCGCCAAATACCCGGTCGGCACCAAGTTCACCGGCCGCGTCACCAACATCACCGACTACGGCGCCTTCGTGGAGCTGGAAGCCGGTATCGAGGGCCTGGTCCACGTCTCCGAGATGAGCTGGACCAAGAAGAACGTCCATCCGGGCAAGATCGTCTCCACCTCTCAGGAAGTCGAGGTGATGATCCTCGACGTCGACGAGCAGAAGCGGCGCATCAGCCTGGGCCTGAAGCAGTGCGGCTCCAATCCCTGGGAGTCCTTCCTGGCCAGCCATCCGGTGGGCAGCGAGTTGGAAGGCGAGATCAAGAACATCACCGAGTTCGGCCTCTTCGTCGGCATGCCCGGCGAGATCGACGGCATGGTGCATCTCTCCGATCTCGACTGGAACCTCTCCGGCGAGGAAGCCGTGAAGAGCTACAACAAGGGTGACGTGGTGAAGGTGAAGGTTCTCGACGTCGACGTCGAGAAGGAGCGTGTCAGCCTGGGCGTCAAGCAGCTGGGCGAGGATCCCTTCGCCGGCTCGACCGAGAAGCTGCGCAAGGGTGACGTGGTGACCTGCACGGTCCACCAAGTGACCGACAACGGCATCGAGGTCCAGGTCGCCGAAGGTGCCATCGGCTTCATCCGCAAGTCGGAGCTGTCGCGCGACCGCAGCGAGCAGCAGCCGACCCGCTTTGCCGTGGGTGAGAAGGTCGATGCCCGCATCACCGCCATCGATCCCAAGACCCGCAAGATCTCGCTGTCGATCAAGCAGCGCGAGATCGCCGAGGAGAAAGAGGCCGTCGCCGAATACGGCTCCACCGAGTCCGGCGCCAGCCTGGGCGACATCCTGGGTGCCGCCATCTCCGAAGCCGCGCGCAAGCGCGACGACGACGACGAGGACAAGTAAACCTCACCTGCCGCCGGTGCGCCCCGCAGGCGCGCCGGCGGCAAAATCGTCACAGTTCACGGCCCGCCGAAACCCTCGGCGGGCCGTTTTCTTTTGGTTTCCGCGCCCCAGGGCCCGCGAAAACGCAAAGATTCCACGCCTCTCCGCCATTTTTCTGCCCCCCGGCGTCATGGGGCATTCATCGAAAAAACGTTTGTTCTGAAAGGCTTATCCTTGACGCCCGAACATTCCTCTGGCAACGTTTCCTCTACTTGCGACAGGGATCAGCAACCTTGGCGCACAAAAAGCAGCGCGATGCGCACGCCGGAGCGGGGGAAAAACCTCAAGGGTCATCCTTGTTCCAAGTAAGAAGCCGGCGGCGGACCGTGATCTGCGGGAGGTAAACGGGATGGGGACTCCGACCGCAACGCGGGTCGGGAGGGGACGATGTCGCTATGACAAAATCTGAACTGATTCAGCATATCGCGGATATCAATCCGCACCTCTATCACCGTGACGTAGAGCGCATCGTCACGACCATCTTCGACGAAATCAGCGAAGCGCTGGCACGCGGAGACCGGGTCGAGTTGCGCGGTTTCGGCGCCTTTTCGGTGAAGCGGCGCGAAGCGCGCGTCGGCCGCAATCCGCGCACCGGCGCCGCGGTGAACGTTTCCGAGAAGCACGTCCCCTTTTTCAAGACCGGCAAGCAGCTGCGCGAGCGCCTCAACAGCCGCTGAGGCCGCCCCAGCCGGCCTGCCGGGCCTGAACGGTTCTCTCCGCCGGGACAATGCTCTAGAGTCACCCCGTCCTGGCTACAGGACGACCCTGCGGCAATCCAAGCGGTCTGAACACCCGTGCACTACGTCTACTGGATCATCACCTTCGTCTTCCTGGTCGTCTTCGTCACCTTCACGGTGGCGAACCTGCAGCAGGTAGCCATCGACTTCTGGCCCTTCGAATACCAGCTGAGCCTGCCTTTCGCGCTGGTCCTGCTGGGCAGCCTGCTGTCCGGCTTCCTCATCGGCGCCTTCCTCATGTGGCTGCGCTTCGGGGCTGCGCGCGCCCGCGCCCGCCGCGCCGAGCAGCGCGCCGCGATCCTGGAGCGCGAGCTGGTCGAGACCAAGCGGGCAGCCGCGGTCGCCCGCCCCGCAGCAGCCGGCAGCGCCCAGATTACCCATTCCGGCGGCGGATTGAAGTCGGCGTCGGGCGGCAACTAGGTCCGCCCGCGATGCGCATCATCGCCGCCTCGGAGGTCGAGGCCGCCCTCGACTACCCCAGCCTGGTTGAACGCCTGCGCCAGGCCTTCCGCCGCGATATCCAGGTGCCGGTACGCCACCACCATGACGTCGAGGTCAGCGGCGGCAGCACCGCGACGCTGCTGCTCATGCCGGCCTGGCAGACCGACCGCC
>DAIQBR010000082.1:0-11302 GCA_036781105.1 Kiloniellaceae bacterium | reverse complement strand
CCGCTCCGCCCGCTTCGGCACGAAGTAATACATCATGCCGAGGAAGCCGGCGGTCAGGAAGAAGCCCACCGCGTTGTGGCCGTACCACCACTGGGTCAGCGCGTCCTGGACGCCGGCGAACAGCACGTAGCTCTTGCTGCCGGCCAGCGAGACGGGCAGCGCCAGGTTGTTCACGATGTGCAGCATCGCGATGGTGACGATGAAGGCCAGGTAGAACCAGTTGGCCACGTAGATGTGCGGCTCGCGGCGCTTCATCAGGGTGCCGAGGAAGACCAGCAGGTAGACCACCCAGACGATGGTCAGCCACAGGTCGACGTACCACTCGGGCTCGGCGTATTCCTTGGACTGGGTAACGCCCAGCACGTAGCCGCTGGCCGCCAGCACGATGAACAGCTGATAGCCCCAGAACACGAACCAGGGCGCGTACTCGCCGGCCAGCCTTGCCCGGCAGGTGCGCTGCACCACGTAGAACGAGGTGGCGATCAGCACGTTGCCGCCGAAGGCGAAGATCACCGCCGAGGTGTGTACCGGGCGCAGGCGGCCGAAGTTGGTCCACGGCAGGTCGAAGTTCAGCACCGGAAAGGCGAGCTGGGAGGCGATGGCGACACCGGCGAGCAGGCCCACAACGGCCCAGAACAGCGAGGCGATGGTGCCGGCGCGGATGATCGCGTTGTTGTAGCGGGTGCCGTCCTCGACCTCGGCGCTGCCCGCGGCGTCGTCATAGTGGCGCCTGATCATCCAGAAGATGCCGAGCCCGCAGAAGGCGACGAAGAGATAGCCGTGGAACGCGATGGCGCCGTCCTGTGCCTTGGCGACCAGGAACAGCCCCAGGATGCCGGCCAGCGCCAGCGCCAGGCCTGCCACGAGGGTCAGAGGTGCCGGGCCGGATGCCTCGGTTGAATTGCTCATCAGATGCCCCAATCAGAGTCTAAACCGGAGTCCATAGTACCGGCAGCCGCAATTGCCCCTGCCGGCTCCTTAGCCACGGCAGGCCTCTTGGGAGGCGTTGGGAATCACGGCTTCCTGGCGTGGCCCTCTCATGGCAGGCCCCCCGGCCTTTGCCATTGATCCAGGTCAAACCCGGCCGGCGCGCTTCCCCTGCCGTTTCGGCCCCGCCCCGCAAACCCGCGGGTGCTGCGCGAATCGGAGATATTTTGCCGGGGCCGGGCCTAGAATGCTAAATCCTGAGCCCAACTGCGACAGAAAGCCGCTGAAAACCCTGGTATCCCACGGGAATTAGCGCACGAATAGAAAGTGAGTGCCAAAACTGTGCCCTCAGATAGAGCCGCCGAGCCCGTGAAACCCGCCGCCGCGCCGGTGGCGCCGCGCAAGCCCCACCGGGTGACCCTGCACGGGCAGACCCGCGAGGACCCCTATGCCTGGCTGCGCGCCGACAACTGGCGCGAGGTGATGCGCGATCCCAGTCTGCTCGACCCGGATATCCGCGCCTACCTGGAGGCCGAGAACGCCCATACCGATGCGGCCATGGCGCCGACCGAGGCCTTGCAGGCGCAGCTCTTCAAGGAGATGAAGGCGCGCATCAAGGAGGACGACAGCTCGGTGCCGAGTCCCGATGGGCCCTATGCCTATTACCAGCGCTTCGAGACCGGCGGGCAGCACCCGGTGTTCTGCCGCTGTCCCGCCGGGGCCGACCACGGAACCGATCAGGCGCCCTTTCCCGGTGAAGAGATCCTGCTCGACGGCAACCGCGAGGCCGAGGGCGAAAGCTTCTTCCGGGTCGGCGCCTGCGAGCACAGCCCGGATCACTCTCTGCTGGCCTACTCGGTCGACCGCAACGGTTCGGAACTTTTCCGCATCAACGTGAAGGAACTGGCCGGCGGCACGCTGTTGGACGATGTGCTGGAGGAGGCGCAGGGCAGCCTGGTCTGGGCCAACGACGGCAGGACCCTGTTCTATGCGACCCTCGATGCGGAGCATCGCCCCTCGAAGGTCTGGCGCCACCGCCTCGGCGACGACCAGAGCAAGGACGTGCTGGTCTACGAGGAGGCCGATCCCGGCTTCTTCGTCAGCCTGGCCAAGACCGAGAGCGAGCGTTTCATCGTCATCGCGGCGCACGACCACACCACCTCGGAAGTGCGCGTCGTCGATGCCGACCATCCCGACAGCCCGCCACGGCTCATCGCGCCGCGCGAGCGCGACATCGAGTACGAGGTCAGCGACCACGGCGACCGTTTCCTCATCCTGACCAACGCCGACGGCGCCATCGACTTCAAGATCGCCGAAACGCCCCTCGTCAGCCCGGGGCGCGAGTCCTGGCGCGACCTGGTGCCGCATGTCGAGGGCCGCCTGATCCTGGGCCTCGAGATCTTCAAGGACTATCTGGTCCGCCTGGAGCGCGAGGCGGGCCTGCCGCGTCTCGTGGTCACCGCGGCCGCCGGCGGCGCGGAACATGCGATCGAATTCGACGAGGAGGCCTACTCCCTCGGTCTCGTACCGGGCTATCTCTACGACACCGCGAGCCTGCGCTTTGCCTATTCCTCGCTGACCACGCCGCAGCAGGTCTACGACTACGACATGGCGACGCGCGCCCGCGTGCTGCGCAAGGAGCAGGAGGTGCCCAGCGGCCACAACCCGGCCGACTACGAATCCCGCCGCATCCTGGCGCGCGGCCATGACGGTGCGGAGGTGCCGGTCTCGCTGGTATACCGCAAGGACACGCCGCTCGACGGTTCGGCGCCGGTCCTGCTCTACGGCTACGGCTCCTACGGCATGTCGACCCCGGCGGCCTTCGTGACCAACCGCTTCAGCCTCATCGACCGCGGCTTCGTCTATGCCATCGCCCATATCCGCGGCGGCACCGACAAGGGTTACGGCTGGTACCTCGAGGGCAAGCTGGAAAAGAAGACCAATACCTTCAAGGATTTCATCGCGGCGGCCGAGGGACTGATCGATCTCGGCTACACCCGGGCCGGGCAGATCGTCGGCCACGGCGGTTCGGCCGGCGGTCTCCTCATGGGCGCGGTGGCGAACATGCGCCCGGTCCTGTTCCGCGGCATTGTCGCCGAGGTGCCCTTCGTCGATGTGCTGACCACGATGTGCGACAAGGACCTGCCGCTGACCCCGCCGGAATGGCCGGAGTGGGGCAATCCGCTGGAAAGCGCCGAGGCTTTTCGCACCATCGCCGCCTACTCGCCGGTCGACAACGTCGAGGCCAAGGCCTATCCGGCGATCCTCGCGACGGCGGGGCTCACCGACCCCCGCGTCACCTACTGGGAGCCGGCCAAGTGGGTCGCCAAACTGCGGGCGACCAAGACCGACGATAACCTGCTGCTGCTGCACACCGTGATGACGGCAGGCCACGGCGGCGCTTCCGGGCGCTTCGACAAGCTGCACGAGGTGGCGCTGGCCTACGCTTTCGCCCTGCTGGTCTGCGGCAAGGCATAGAGGCAGGAGTCATTCCGACAGGGGCGGGAGATGGTCTTGAAGATGTATGATCTCGCGGCGGCGGATCCGCGGCTGCGCTTCAGTCCCTATTGCTGGCGCAGCAGAATGGCGCTGGCCCACAAGGGCCTCGGGGTGGAAACGATTCCCTGGCGCTTCACCGACAAGGACGCCATCGCCTTTTCCGGGCAGGGGCGCGTGCCGGTGCTGGTCGACGGCGACACCGTGGTCGCCGATTCTTGGGAGATCGCCGCCTACCTGGATAAGGCCTATCCGGACCGGCCGGCGCTTTTCGGCAGCGACGACGCCCGCGGTGCCGCGCTCTTCGTGAAGCGCTGGACCGAAGGCCAGCTGCACCCGGCCCTGGTGCGCCTCATCGTCGCCGACATCGTGAAGATCCTCGACCCGAAGGACGCCGGCTATTTCCGCGAGAGCCGCGAGAAGGCGCTCGGCGCCCGGCTGGAGGACTATGTCGCGGCCAGAGCGGACAACCTGAAGCGCCTGCACGAGGTGCTGGCGCCGCTGCGCTTCACCGTGAAGGACATCCCCTTCCTGGGCGGCGAGCGGCCGGCCTATGCCGACTACATCGTCTTCGGCGCCCTGCAGTGGGCGCGCTGTTCCTCGCCGCAAGACCTCTTGGAAGACGACGACCCGGTGGCCGCCTGGTTCCGGCGCCTGCTCGATCTCTACGACGGTCTCGGCGCCAAGGCACCGCGCCCCGCGGGAGCCTGATCAAGGAGTCCGCGCGGCCGGTTTGCCGGAAAGGGGACGGACGGAGTGACTGAGACAACCCGGCGGGACATTCTGGTCCGGCGCATCATTCTGCTGGAAGGCCTTGCCAACCTCATTGTGTTGCTGGCGAAGCTGACTGTCGGCCTCACGACCGGGTCGCTCGCGGTACTGGGCGATGCCGTTCACTCGCTGACCGACGTTACCAACAACGCGGTCGCCTGGGTGGTCATCAAGCTGTCGAGCCAGCCGCCGGACCGCGAACACCCCTACGGTCACCGCAAGTTCGAAACCCTGGCGGTCTTCGGGCTGGCGACGTTGCTCACGGTGCTGGCTGTCGAATTGGCGTTGCACGCCATCAGGCGTGGTGCGGAGGCGCCGCTGCATGATCCCTGGATGCTGGGGGTCATGCTGGGGGTTCTTGCGGTCAACGTCACAGTTGCGAGTTGGCAGCGCTATTGGGCGCGGCGACTCGACTCGGACATTCTGCTGGCCGACGCCAATCATACCTTTGCCGATGTGCTGACCACCGTCGTGGTCATCGGCGGCTGGCAGCTTTCGGCCCTTGGCTATCCCTGGCTCGACAGCGCCTGTGCGCTGGCGGTTGCCGGGCTGGTGCTCTACCTGGCCTATGGGCTGTTCCGGCGGGCCTTTCCGGTGCTGGTCGACCGCTTCGTCGTGGCGCCGGAGGAACTCGCCGAGACGGCGATGCGGGTGCCCGGCGTGCGCGGGGTGCGGCGCGTCCGCTCACGCTCCCTGGGCAAAACGTTGACCGTGGACATGGTGATCACGGTCGATCCGCAGCTCGCGACCAGCGAGGCGCACGGCATAGCCGATGCCGTCGAGCGGCTGCTGGAGGAGCGTCACCAGGTGCGGGATACCTCGATCCATATCGAGCCCGACGGCTAGGGCGGAAGCTCCGCCCGGCAGCGTCAGAAGCGCCAGCCGATGGCGGCGCGAAACAGGCCTTCGCTATTCTCGAAGCCTTCCGGGCCGGTGCCCGTTGCCAGGCTGCTGTCCTCGTATTCCGTGTAGCTGTATTCCAGGCGGGCGAACAGGTCCTCAGAAATGGGCAGTTCCAGGCCCATGCCGAGACGCAGGCCCAGCAGGAACTCGTCCTCTTCGAAGTGGTTGCCCGTCGTCGTGACCTGGGTGTTGAACTTGCTGTACATCACGCCCGCTCGGCCATAGGCCAGGGCGCCGCCGGGCAGCACGTAGCCGGCGCGTAGCGCGGCGCCGAAGCCCCCCTCCTTGTCGACCTCGAAGACTCGCCCGGTCGGCTCACGCTCTCGCTCCCAGGTGACGTCGCTCAACTCCGCTTCCGCTTCCGCACCAAGGTAGATGTTGTGCCACACGGCGCCATAGCCTGCGAACAGGCCGCCGGACGCGCCGCCTTCGCCGGCGTCGACCTGCAGCAGGCTGCCGGCCTCCCGGTCGCCGGTGTTCTTGCTGTTGAGCCGGTCATGACCGCCGCCCAGGCCGATGTAGAAACCCGCGGGGTCGGGCGCCGGCTGCTCCTCCGCATCATCGGTCTCCGCCGCGCCGCCGGGCAGGCGGTAACCGACGCCCAACCGCACCAGGCTTTCATTGTTGGCGAAGTTGTCGCGGCCGTCGCTGAAGGTGATGTCGTAGTCCTCGTAGTCGGTATAGCTGTAGTCGAGACGCAGGAAGAAGTTGCCGGTCAACGTAGTTTCGCCGCCGAGCCCGAAACGCAGGCCGGTCAGTGTTCGGGACTCGTCGTAGCTGTCGCCGCTCTCGACGTAGTTCGTGTCGAAGCTCGTCTCCACGACGCCGAAGCGCCCATAAATCATGGAGTCGTCGTTCAGCCAGTAGCCGACAATCGGACCGGCGGCGATCGACCAGTCCTTGCTTACCGAATAGACGCGCCCGCCCATGTCGCGCGCATGGGCCCAGTCGACATCGCTGATCTCTGCATCTACTTCCAGGCCGAACTGCCAGTCGCCGGCCCGCACGCCGTAACCTGTAAAGGCGCCGCCGCCGAATCCGAAATCCGCGAGTTCGCTGGTCAGGCTGCCGGCCCCGCGCGGGCCCGCAAGCTCGGTGCCCAGGTTCGAGAGACTGCCCTGCAGGCCGCCGTAGAGGCCGCCGAGATCGGCGATGATTTCCGGACTGCGGCTCAATTCGCCCTCGTCATAGGCGGGCGACAACTCGGCGCCGAGCGAGAAGAAGACCTGGTGCTCGTCGTAGTCTTCGCTGGCCACGGTGGAGTCACGCAGCAGGAAGGAATAGTTCGTTGCCAGGAAAAAGTTCGGCACGAAATAGTAGCGCGCGCCCAAGCCCAGGTCGAAGGTACTGTCCTCTCGTTTCAGCCCTTTGTAGTCGCTCTGGTAGTAGCCCATCGACGTCTCGAAGCTCAGATCGGGCCGCACCTGCTGGATGAGCGAGAGGCCGTAGCCGGTGCTGATGTAACCTGACGCGCCGCTGAGCGTGGTTTCCTGCAGGGAGCGGTCGACGAAGGCGCTGAGGCGAGTGGTCGCCTGCGGACGCCAAAGGGCCCGCAGCGCGAAGTCTAAGGCGGTCGTGGTGTCGAAAGTCGGGTCGTCGTAGGACTGCTGCAGCAGGCCGACGGCGCCCTCGATGTCGAGACTGCGGTCGGGCCGGTAGTGCAGGCCTGCGGCGGTGCTGAAGCCTTCGGAATCGCGTTCAAATCCGTTGTCGTCCCGGGCCTCATTGTAGTCACGCAGGTCGAAGAGTCCCTGTCCGAAGACCTCGTAGCCCGGGCTGAAGACGTAACCTACGCGCGCGCCGGCAGTGTAGAGGTCGCGATCGCGGTCGTCGTTGTTGATGCTGCCGCCCACGGCGCCGACGTCATCGAAATCCAGGCGCTCGAAAGTGGCGCCGGCGCGCAGCGTGACGTCGTCGAAACGGTTGGCGGTGCCGAGATAGGCCTGGCTGTCGTAGTACAGCGTCGGTTCGGTGCCGTTCACGTCGTCGGGGGATTGCCGCTCCTCGTGGTCGCGGCCGAAGCTGGCGCCGCCGAAGACGGACGACTGCGGGGTGATGCGGTAGGTCGTGTCCAGCCCGAAGTTGAAATCCTCGTAGTCTTCGCTGGTCTCGTCCCAGTAGCGCCCGATCTCGGCCGAGCCGAAGAGTTCCAGTTCGACCGGCAGGCCCTCGCTCGTCAGCGAGAGGCTGGGCGTCGCGATCGCCAGCCCGTCGCCAACCTTGTCGTTGCGGGTCGCGTAGACGTTGTCCGTGTAGCCTTGGGAGACGGTGACGTCTGCATCCAGGACGAAGGGGCCGAACCTGGTTCGACCGTCGTCCGGTATGATCACTGTGCCGGCAGGCGTCTCCGGCGCCTCGTCCGGGCCCTGCTGGGCCAGCTTCTCTTCATCAAGAACTGCCGGGGTGGGCGGTTCCTGCGCGTTGCCCGACGCGCTCCACCACAGGCATTGTGCCAGCAGGCAACCCGTTACCAACCAACGGTGCTTCGAAAACATAGGTTCCCCGTACTCTTTTATCCTTCCGGGCAATTACTGACCTACCCGGAGGCTTGCCTGGTCCCTAGCCGCCGGTCCCCCCGGTCCCGCCCTCGTGATCGTCTCCGCCCTCGTGATCGGTGTGGCCGTGTTCGGCGACGTCGCTGTTCGGTCGGCGGAAGACTCGGTCTTCGACCGAGTGGCCGGGGCTGGGCCCACCGCGTTCCAGATGACCGGGACCACGGTTGCCGCCGTGGCCATGGGGCCCGGGGCCGCGATGGCCGCGGCCTTCGGCGTGGTCTCCATCATCGTGGCCGCCGTCCTCGTGACCCCCATCGTCGTGACCCCCATCATCGTGGCCGCCACCACCGCCGCCGCCACCGCCACCGGCGTGACCTCCTCCGCCACCGCCACCGCCGTGACTCTGTGCCACGATAGCGGTGGCAGAAGGTGTCGGCGTTTCATCGGCAGACGCCGGCGCGACGAGGATGGGAGAAAAGAAAAGGGAAGCGAGCCACAGGCTCCGCCGCTGCGAATGTCGCGACATCTTCTGGTCCTCCGACTGTCCGCGGGCCTGCCCGGCGACCCTCAAGGAGCCGCTGGGCAGAACCGGGTTTATGGCGATGCGTTCGGTCAGTTGATGACCATCGGCACCGGAACGTTGTGGAGGAACTCAATCACCGCGCGGGCGTCATCGGCCGACTGCACGAAGTCGTCGATGCCGCCGGCGGTGCCGTCGGTCCAGTCCTGGCCGTCGAAGACCGCGTCCATGAGCACTTCGGTCACGGTTTCATAGACGCCGTCGCCGTCGGGGTCAGACAGATAGGTCACCGTCACGCCGGCATAGGCGTCGGTGCGGCTGTAGTCGTAGCTGGAGAAGTCGTAGTAGTCGATCGTTCCCGTTGCCACGTTGATCTCGTTCACACCGAGGATGTTATTGAGATAGACGACTTCATCGATGGAGAGCGCGCCGGTCTTGTCGGTGGCTGCGCCGAGCATAGAGGCGACGTCGAAGCCGTCGGGCAGACCGTCGATGGTACCGCCAGTCAGGAGATAGGTGTAGACGGCGAGGTTCTCCAGCGGCGAGTCGATGGTCGCGCCATCGACCACCAGCCGGCCGGCCTCGTCCAGCGTGACCACGGTGGCGCCATCCAGCTTGGTGATGACTTCGTCGAGCGCATGGACAAGCACCTGACTCGGTGCACGGCTTACGCTCGTGCGGCCCAGTTCAACCTCGACCACCAAGTCCTCGTATTCCGCCGGCAGTTCGCCGTCCTCGGTGAGCTGGATGACCGTGCCATCGGCCAGAACCGGCTGCACATGGCCGTTGGCATCCAGGATCGGCTCGCCGTTCTCGTCGCGCAGGATGATCCAGAGGTCGCCGTAGAGGTCGCCCTTCTTTGTACCCGCACCGGTCGGCCGGCCGCCGCCCTTGGAGTGGGGGTTCAGCTCACGGTTGCCCTGAGCCCAGGCCGGACGATCCGAATCGTCGTCACCGTCGTCTTCCAGGATGATGATGACGCGGCGGAATACCCGGTCCTCGAGGATCGACATGATGTCGTCGCCGCTGCTCTGGCCGCGCATCTCGCCGCTGCCGGCGCCACCGGCACCGCCCTGGCCACCGCCTTGCCCCTGGTTCTTGGCTCCGGCCGCCGCGGCAGAGGGCTGGTCGAGTTGCAGCCCGCCGTCATCGGAGGGGGCGAGCGCGAAGGGCGCGGCGACCAGTCCTAGGGCGAGGGCGGTGGTGGTGAAGAGGCGCGAATGCAAGGAAGAGGTTCTGATGTTCATAGCGCGTCCTTTCGTCTCGCTTGTTGCTTTCCCCAACTCTTGGCGCCTACCGGGGCAACGCCGGCCGGCCGCATTTTTTTGCTCTCGGCGGTGTGGGGGATTAGTCGTGTTGATTATTAAGGGAGGGCGTCGAGGAATCGAATGACATGGATCAATCGTTTGCACGCGCGAACCATTCTGTCGGAGATTCTTCCAGCCGAGCTGATAAACAGCCCGATTTCGGCCCATCTATGACGCAGACGATTGGCATCGCCACCAAGCGGCTTGGGACTCGCCAGCCAACCGTCTTGACTAGGCATACAGTCTGATTCAGTAGGTCACGGCCCGCCCCGGGCCAGGAAATTGTTCTGCGTTGCCTTCAGGTTTCCTCAGGGCGGTCCCATGTGTCGGCAGCGGTGCTCGGGTTCGAGGCGGCCGTCGTTGCTCGCCGGACCGGCGTTCTCCCGCGGCGACCTCGGTGTTGCTGCTCTGCTGACAGGAGGGCGGCAGGAGAGGTCTGCTAGGTTCCCGGCTTTCCCTTGCCGGAGTTTTGCAATGTCCGATCAGCAGACCGACTGCGGTGCCGCGTTCCGCGCACTGCACGAAGGTCCAGACACCTTCGTCATTCCCAATCCCTGGGATGCCGGCAGCGCGCGCCTGCTCGCTTCGCTGGGCTTCAAGGCGCTGGCGACGACCAGCGCCGGTTTCGCCTTTTCCCTGGGTCGTCCCGAGGGCCTGCTGACGCGCGACGAGGTGCTGGCCCATTGCCGCGACATCGTCGGCGCGACCGCGCTGCCGGTCTCGGCCGATCTCGAAAAGGGATTCGGCGATGCGCCCGAAAGCGCGGCGGAAACCGTCCGCGCGGCCGCCGAGACCGGCCTGGCGGGCTGTTCCCTGGAAGATCACACCAACCGGCGCGACGATCCAATCTTCGACTTCTCCCTGGCGGTCGAGCGCATCGCCGCCGCCGCCGAGGCGGCGCGCGCCCTGCCGCAAGACTTCGTGCTCACCGCGCGCTGCGAGAACTTCCTCTGGGGGCGTCCCGACCTGGGCGATACCATCCGCCGCCTGCAGGCCTTCGAGCAGGCCGGCGCCGACGTGCTCTATGCGCCGGGCCTGCGCAGTCTCGAAGACATCCGCACGGTCTGCGCCGCCGTCGGCAGGCCGGTGAACGTGGTGATGGGGATGCCCGGGGCCGTCTTTACGGTCCGCGAGCTGGCCGGGGCCGGGGTGAAGCGCATCAGTGTCGGCTCGGCCCTCGCGCGCCTCGCCTACGGCGCCTGCCTTGCCGCGGCGCAGGAGATCGCGGCCGAGGGCAGCTTCGGCGCGCTCGCTTCGGCCGCCGGCTTTGCCGAATTCGAAGACCGCTTCAGGCCCTTCGTGAAATCCTGAAGTCTGCGCACTGACGGGCTTCAGGTTTCCTTCGGCAGATTCTCCGCACCGCTTGCCGGGACCGGGATCAGCGGAATGTTGTCCAGATCTGGCGCCGGTTCCGCCGCTGCGGGGGCCGCGGGCGCCGGTGCCGCTGCGGGGGCCTCAACGGCCTGCGGCGCGGCTTCCGTGCTGTCCGGCTGCGGCGGCTCGTTTGCGGCGTCACGCAGGCTGGCGCTGACCGCTTCGGCGATCTGCAGCAGCTTTTCCTGCGCCATGGTGCCGGTCAGGCTGTAGGCCATGTGGGCGTCCTGCCAGAAGAAGCGCGCGGCTGCGCCGTCGCGCGCGAAGGTGAAGCTGGTCTGGCCCGCCTTGCCGCCGCTGCGCATGGTGAGGGTCACACGCTGGCCGGTCTCGTCGCTGTACAGCAGCTGCGCGGCGGGGCGGCCGTCGGCGGTGGTCATCAGCCGCTCGCCGCTCAGGCGGAAGCCCAGCGCCGCCAGGTCCGGCATCGTCGTCGGGACGTCGCCGGGCTGCGAGGCGAGCCAGGCGGCGACCTGTTGCTCGCCGGCCTGGGTCGCGCCGGCCTGGGC
>DAIQBR010000081.1:0-11406 GCA_036781105.1 Kiloniellaceae bacterium | reverse complement strand
CAGCACCACGCTGGCGCCGCGGCGGAGCTCCGCCAGCGCCCGCTCAACGGCCTGCAGCACGGCGGCATCGGGCGATCGCGCCGCCGCCGGCGTGGAAGCCTGGGGCCGGGATGGCTGACTGTTGGCGCTCTGCGGCATTGCGGCCTTTCGGGGGTTCGGGCCTTTCGGGGGCTCGGATAGTCACTTTACGGGCCGCTCCGGCCCATGTCACGGTGGCGCCCGCCGGGGCGTTCCGCCCCCACTGTCGGCTTGGCGGCTCGGACGCCCGGCTTCACGCAACAAATAGGGCCCGGCGCCGGGAAACGCCAGCTTTTCGCAGGCGCAGCAAAGCGGCCGAAGGCCCCCCGGAGATCCACTCCCGGGACCACATTGGGGAGGACAGAGCGCTTCATGGCGAACCCAGGGGCAGGTGCCGAAGCTGCCGGCGCGGCCAGGATCTTCCGCGACTACGACCAGGCGGCGCTCGACCGCGAGCTGAACCTGCGTGCCCGCTGGCCGGATCACCCCCAGTTCTTCGAACGCTGGGCGCGTGACAGCGCGGCGGTGCGCGCCGCGCGGCCGGCGCATCTCGACCTCGCCTACGGCGCGGGGAAGGACGAGACCCTCGACCTGTTTCCCATAGAGGGCGCGAGCCCTGGCGAAAGGGGGGCGCCGCTGCTGGCCTTCATCCACGGCGGCTACTGGCAGGCGCTGGACAAGAGCGACTACAGCTACCTGGCGCCGGCCTTCGCGGCAGACGGCATCGCCTTCGCCAGCCTCAACTACGGCCTCGCCCCCGACACCCGGATCGGCACCATGATCGACCAGGTGCGCGCGGCGCTCATCTGGCTGCACCGCCAGGCCGCCGGCTACGGCATCGACCCCGCGAACATCGTCGTCGCCGGCCACTCCGCCGGCGGCCACCTCGCGGCCATGGCGCTGTCGACCGACTGGACGGCGCTGGACCCGGCGCTGCCGGGCGACCTGCTGGCCGGCGGCTGCGCCATCTCCGGCGTCTACGACCTGGAGCCGATCCGGCTCAGCTACCACAACAAGGTGCTCGGCATCGCACCGGCGGACGTGCGGCCGTGGAGCCCCTTGCACCGGCTGCCGAGGCGCGCGCCCCCCCTGCTGATGGCCGTCGGCGCCGAGGAGACGCGGGAATTCCTGCAGCAGCACGCCGAATACGCCGCCGCCTGGGAGGCTTGCGGCCTGCCGCTCGGCGAGGTCGACATGGCCGGCCTGCACCACTTCAGCGCGGTCGACGCCCTGGGCGAGCGTGGCCACCCGCTCTATGCCGCGGTGCGGCAATTGCTGCTCCGGGGGTTCGCTTGAACCCTCGCAGCGGGGGTGCTATCTGAGAATTCCACAGGATTCCAAGCGGTTTTCTCGAGCAGTTGTTTTGGGGGCAGTTTTCAAGGTGGACCTCGCAGCATGAGCGGCGCCAGCGGCAAGAAGATACTTCTGATTGATGACGACGAGGCGCTGCGCCAATCGCTCAGCGAGCAGCTGCGGCTGCACGAGGAGTTCGACACCGTGGAGGCCGACACCGGCGCCGCCGGCATCGAGCTGGCCAAGGGCAGCTACTTCGACCTGATCCTGCTCGACGTCGGCCTGCCCGACATGGACGGGCGCGAAGTCTGTCGCCTGATGCGCCGCGGCGGGGTGAAATCGCCGATCATCATGCTGACGGCGGCGGAGTCCGATGCCGACACCATCCTCGCCCTCGACGCCGGCGCCAACGACTACGTGACCAAACCCTTTCGCCTCGGCGTGCTGCTGGCGCGCATGCGCGCGCAGCTGCGCCAGCACGAGCAGAGCGAGGACGCGGTCTTCACCATCGGCCCCTACACCTTTCGCCCCAGCGCCAAGCTGCTGACCCACGGCGAGTCGAAGAAGAAGGTGCGGCTGACCGAGAAGGAAACCTCGATCCTGAAATACCTCTACCGCAGCGGCGACTCGGTGGTCGGACGCGACAAGCTGCTGGGCGAGGTCTGGGGCTACAACGCCGGCGTCACCACCCACACGCTGGAGACCCACGTCTACCGCCTGCGCCAGAAGATCGAAGAAGATCCCTCGGCCGCGGAGATCCTGGTCACCGAACCGGGCGGTTACCGCCTGGTCCCTTAAGTTCTTATTGCGGCGTCGCCCGCTCCGCCTCGACCCGCGGCACCAGGAAGACCAGGACCGTCGCCAGCGCGCCGGCGCCCGTGGTGATGGCGGCGAAGAGAATGTTGCCGGCGTGCCACCCGCCGCTTATTTCAAGGGCCAGAGCGAGCAGCAAGGGGCCGCCCAGCACACCGAGGTTGCGCCCGGTCATGGTGACACCGAAGGCGCGCGCGGTTTCGCCGGGCCCGCTCACCAGGTGCGCCGAAAGCGCGAAGAGACAGGTCGGCGCGATGCCCGAGGTGATGCCGTAGAGGGCGAGCGAGGCCAGCCCGCCCCATCCGCCACCGGTCACCGGCAGCAGCCACCAGATGACCGCCTGTGTCGCGATGGCGCCCGCCAGCAGGCGCTGCGCGCGCCAGCCGCGCTGCATCAGAAAGCCGGTGGTGATGTTGAACACCGCGACAAGCACCACCGGTATCAGGTAGCCGCCGATGGCACTCTCGACCGAGAGCCCCTGCACCTCGACGAGATAGAGCGGCAGCCAGGTCATGTAGGCGAGATACTGTCCGGTCCACAGCATGAAGACACTGCCGGTCAGCAGCAGCGCGCGCCATTGCCGGCGGCTCCAAGGCCGCGCCCCGGCGGCGGCCGCCGCCGCCGCCGCCCGCCGCGTGGTGCCGCGCGGTCCCCGCTTCAACATGTAGAAGGTCCAGCCGGCGAGCAGCGCGGCGAGCAGCAGGCAGACCACCCAGAGGCTCTGCCAGCCGCTGGTGCTGAGCGCGACGGGCCCGATGAAGGCCGCCAGCATCTGGCCGCTCGGCACCCAGGCGGCGACCAGGCCGATCACCAGAGCGCGGTGCTGCGGCGCGGCATTCGCCGTGGCCAGCGCCGGCCCGGCGACCGCGAGGACCGCGAAGGCGGCGCCTTCCAGGCCGCGGCCTGCCAGCATCACCGCGCCCGATTGCGGCGCCACCAGGCAGAGCGCGGTGCCGAGTGCCATCAGCGGCAATGCCGCCATGACCAGCACGAGCGCGCCGCGCTGTGCCACAGCGCGCCCGATCGGCACCGAAAGCGCGATTCCGAAGACGGCGAAGATCGACATGAAGCCGCCGGCGAGCACGCGGCCGTAGCCGTAGTCGTCAAGCAGCACCGGGAGCACGACCGGCAGCTTGAACTGGCTGAAGGCGGCGAAGACAACCAGGGCAAGGCCGAGGCCCACCAGGCCTGTCCGCGTGGCCTGCGGTTCGTTCATGCGCGGCCCGGGCGGCAGGGAGACTGCGAGAGCGGCGGCGACGGAGGACGCGCGCGCGAGCGCCCTGGGCGGCCGGCAGGGGCCCCGGATACTGGGCTAAATTTCATTGGGGGGTCCCCGAACATAAGGTTAGAGTACCGCAATAGTCGCCAATGCATTTTCAGCGGGCCGCCGCAACTGCAGGCCTTGGTAAAGAGTGTCGGACCAAAGGGATACTGGCAACTTGCAGGACGGTTCTGATTTTTTCGTCAGATTTTGGGGAACCCGTGGCTCGATCTCCTGCCCTGGCGACAGCTACTCGCGGTATGGCGGCAATACTTCCTGTCTGGAGGTCCATTGCGGCGACAAGCTGCTGATCTTCGACGCCGGCACCGGCCTGCGTCCGCTCGGCAAGCAGCTCTGTCAAAACGCCCCCCTCGAAGCAGATATCTTTCTTACCCATACCCATCACGATCACATCGTCGGGCTGCCCTTCTTCGCCCCCCTCTTCGACAAACGCAACCGCATTCGCCTCTGGGCCGGACACCTGATCCCCGAGCTCACGCTGCACGACGTGCTGGTGCAGTTCATGAACGCGCCGCTGTTTCCCGTGCCGCCGAAAATCTTCGCCGCCAACGTCTCCTTCCACGACTTCGCCGCCGGCGACGTGCTGGAGCCGAAGCCCGGCGTGCGCCTCGTCACCGCGCCGCTCAACCACCCCAACGGCGCTACCGGATACCGCATCGACTTCGCCGGCCGCTCGCTGTGCTACGTGACCGACACCGAGCACATCGAAGGCCGGCCTGACCGCAACATCCTGGAACTGATCGACGGCGCCAACCTGGTGATCTACGACAGCACCTACACCGACGAAGAGTTTCCCAAGTACCGCAACTGGGGACACTCCACCTGGCAGGAAGGCGTGCGGCTCTGCGACAAGGCCGGCGTCGACAAGCTGGTGCTGTTCCACCACGACCCGAGCCACGACGACGCTTTCATGGACGAGGTCGCCAAGGCGGCGGAGGCGGCACGCCCGGGCACCCTGGTGGCGCACGAGGGCCTGGTGCTCACGCCGTAGGTACAGGGTCGGGCCATAGCGATGCCTGCGCCGTTCTCACACAGAAGTGACGTGCAGGTGAGCGCCCGGCGCCGCCATATCCCCCAGCAGAACCCGCCCCCGGCGGTGTTCGTCGAGCCGTTGAGGATGGAACATGCTGGACTGGTGGCGCAGTGATCCGGAAGCCGGCCTGCCGGAGCGCGTCCGCCTTGCGGTGAGCCGTCAGGAGGACGCCACCGAGCGGCTGATCTCCTGGGCGCAGCTCGCCATCGTGGTGACCTTCGGGGCGCTGTACCTGCTGTCGCCCAAGCCGGCCGAGCTGGACTTCGCGCCGGTGCCCTGGGCGCTGGGGGTCTACCTCGCCCTCACCCTGGTCCGCCTCACCTGGTCGCACCTCGGCCGCCTGCCCGACTGGGCGCTGGCCGCCTCGGTGTTCTTCGACGTCACCCTGCTGATGGTGCTGATCTGGAGCTTCCACATCCAGTACATGCAGCCGGCGTCGTTCTATCTGAAGGCGCCGACGCTGCTCTACGTGTTCATCTTCATCGCGCTGCGTGCGCTGCGCTTCGATGCCCGCTTCGTGATCCTCGCCGGCGCGCTGGCGGCGCTCGGCTGGGGCCTGCTCATTCTCTACGTGGTCTACGCCGATCCTCACGACACCATGGTAACGCGCAACTACGTCACCTACCTCACCTCCAACACCGTGCTGCTCGGCGCAGAGTTCGACAAGATCATCTCGATCCTCGTCGTCACCGCGCTGATCGCGGTGGCGCTCTACCGAGCCAAGAGCCTGCTCGTGCGCGCGGTGTCGGAACAGGCCGCGGCGCGCGAACTGTCCCGCTTCTTCGCGCCGGAAATCGCCGAGCGCATCAAGGGCGCCGAGGACCACATCCGTGCCGGCAGCGGTGAGATGCGCGAGGCCGCCGTGCTCAATCTCGACATGCGCGGCTTTACCGGCCTGGCCGGCACCGCCGCACCGGAAGAAGTGATGCGCCTGCTCGCCGAGTACCAGCAACGCCTGGTGCCGGTGATCCAGCATCACGGCGGCTCCATCGACAAGTTCCTCGGCGACGGCATCATGGCGACCTTCGGGGCGGTGCGGCCCTCAGACCGTGCGGCGGCCGACGCGCTTGCCGCGCTGGAAGCGGCGCTGGGGGAAGCGGCCGCCTGGCAGGCGGACTGTGAAAGCGCGGGGCGCCACTGTCCGCGGGTCAACGGCGCGGTCGCCACCGGCCCGGTGCTGTTCGGCGCAGTGGGCGACGACACGCGCCTGGAATACACCGTCATCGGCGAGGCGGTGAATCTCTCGGCCAAACTGGAAAAGCACAACAAGGAACTCGGCGTGCGCGCGCTCTGTGACCGCGCCAGCTTCGAGCGGGCGCTGGCGCAGGGCTATGTGCCGCAGGGCGACAAGCGCCGGGTGGACTCGGTTGCGGTCGCCGGTCTTGACGAGCCGCTCGATCTTGTCGTTATCGCCGAGTGAAGCTTAGAGCCTAGCTATAAGGGTCGGCGGCGTCGCGCAGGCCGTCGCCCAGGAAGTTGAAGGCCAGCACCAGCAGGAACAGCGGCACGATCGGCAGCAGCAGCCAGGGATAGACCGCGACGGTGTTGAAGTTCTGGATCTCGTAGAGCACGACGCCCCAGGAGGTAATCGGCGGACGCAGGCCGATGCCGAGGAAGGACAGCGCCGTCTCGCCCAGGATCGCCGCCGGAATGGAAACCGTCAGCGAAGCGATCAGGTGGCTGGTGAAGCTCGGCAGCAGGTGGCGGCCGATGATGCGGGCCGGCGAGGCGCCCATCAGCTGCGCCGAGGTGGTGAAGTCCTCCTCGCGCAGGGAGAGGAACTTGGCGCGCACCGCGCGGGCGAGGCCGGGCCATTCGAGGAAGCCGATGATGACCGAGATGCCGGCGAAGACACCGATGGGACTCCAGGTCACCGGCAGCAGGGCCGAAAGCGTCATGAACAGCGGGATCTCCGGGAAGGACCGGATGATCTCGATGGCGCGCAGCGTGATGGCATCCAGAAAGCCGCCGAAATAGCCGGCCATGCCGCCGATGACGATGCCGAGCACGAAGGAAATGCCCGTGGCGATGAAGGCCAGCGTCAGCGAGATGCGCGCGCCGTAGATGACCCGGCTCAGCATGTCGCGGCCCAGGCGGTCGGTGCCGAAGAGGAAGGCGGTGCCGCCCTCGGCGGGACAGAAGAGATGCAGGTTGCCTTCCACCTGCCCCCAGAACCTGTAGTCGTCGCCGCGGCAGAAGAACCGCAGGGGCTGCACCTTCTCCGGGTTCGGCACGTACTGCCGCTGCAGGTTCTCCATGTTCAGCTTGTAGTCGAAGCCGTAGACGAAGGGCCCGATGAATTCGCCTTCGTGAAACAAGTGCAGCGCCTGCGGCGGCGCGTAGATGTACTGGGTGTGGCGGTTGTGCAGCTCGTAGGGCGCCAGGAATTCGCAGATGACGATGGCCAGGTACATGAACAGCAGGAAGGCGCCCGCCCAGACCGCCACGCGATGCCGCCGAAAGCGCCACCACACGATGCGCCATTCCGAAGCGCGGTAGAAACGCTCCTGCTGCGGCGTCAGCTGCTCCACCGTGTTGGGGTCGAAGGGCGCCTCGTTCACATAGTGCGGCAGAGGTTCGCCGGAATGGGCGCCGGGCATGAGGTCGAGGACGCTCATTTCGTCGCCCCTCCGCCCAGACGGATGCGCGGGTCGAGCATCGCCAGCAGCACGTCGGACACGAAAACCCCGACCACCACCAGGGCCGCCTCGAACATCAGGAAGGCGCCGGCCAGATACATGTCCTGGCTCTGCAGGGAGCGCAGCAGCAGCGGGCCGTTGGTCGGCAGGTCCATGACGATGGAAACCAGCGCCGAGCCGGAGATCATCGCCGGCAGGATCAGGCCGATGTCGGCGATGACGTGGTTCAGCGACATGCGCAGCGGATACTTGAGGATGGCCTTCATGGGCGACAGGCCCTTGGCGCTCGCCGTCACCACGTAGTGCTTGTGCAGCTCGTCGAGCATGTTGGCGCGCAGGCGCCGGATCATCGCCGCGGTGCCGGAGGTGCCGATGACGATCATCGGGATCCACAGGTGATTGATCACCGAGACGGCCTTGTCGACGGACCAGGGCTGGCCGATGTACTGCGGATCCATCAGGCCGCCGATGGACAGCCCGAACCATTCGTTCAGGTAGTACATCAGGATGATCGCGAAGAGAAAGTTCGGCATGGCGAGGCCGAAGTAGCCGAAGAAGGTCGCCGCGTAGTCGCTGGCCGAATACTGCCGCACCGCCGAGTAGATGCCGATGGGAAAGGCGACGGCGTAGGTGAACAGCGTCGTGGACAGCGCCAGGACCGCGGTGAACCAGAAGCGCGCGCCGATCACGTCGGCGACCGGCAGTTCGAACTCGAAGGAATAGCCGAGGTCGCCCTGCAGCAGCCCGAAGAGCCAGACCCAGTACTGCTCGATGAGCGGCCGGTCCAGGCCGTACTGCTGGCGCAGGAACTCGATGCGCGCCGGATCGACGTTCTCGCCCTGGGCGGCCAGCTCCGCCATCATGGTTTCCAGGTAGTCGCCCGGCGGCAACTGGATGATGACGAAGACCACCAGGCTGATGACCAGCAGGGTGGGAATCATCACGAGGACGCGGCGGACAAAGTAACTCAACATCGGGTCAGATCTTCGCCTTCTCGTGAATCGCCGGTTTCGCTCCGCCCGCTTGCGCAGCCTCCTGCTGGCGGCGCAGCAGACCGGGGCCCGCCTTCTCGGCGGCGCGCACGAAGTGCCCCTCGCCCAGATCGATCATGGCCAGCCGGTTCTCGCCGTTGATGCGGAAAGGTTCCTCCCAGGCCGAGGGAAGAGAGGCGCGCCCCTCCATCAGCGCCGAGAGGTCGAGACGCTGGTCCAGGCTCGGCTCCGGCACCGCGGCGAGCAGGGCCTTGGTGTAGGGGTGCACGGGGCAGCGGAACAGCAGTTCGCGCGGCGCCACCTCGACAAGCCGCCCGCGGCACATCACCGCGATGCGGTCGGCGATGTAGTCGACCACCGCCAGGTTGTGGCTGATGAAGACGTAGGTCAGGCCAAGATCGCGCTGCAGGTCCTTCAGCAGGTTCAGCACCTGGGCCTGGATCGAGACGTCGAGGGCGGAGACCGGCTCGTCGCAGATCAGCAGCTGCGGGCGCAGCGCCAGGGCGCGCGCGATGCCGATGCGCTGGCGCTGCCCGCCGGAAAAGCTGTGCGGGTAGCGCCGGATGTGCTGGCGGTTGAGGCCGACCAGGCCCATCAGCTCCTCGACGATCTGCTTGCGCTCGGCGGCGCTGCCGATGCCGTGGATGACCAGCGGCTCGGCCAGGATGTCGCCCACGGTCATGCGCGGGTTCAGCGAGGAGAAAGGGTCCTGGAAAACGAACTGGATCTTGCGCCGGAAGGCCATCAGCTCCTCGCCGCCGAGGCCCAGCACGTCGATCTCTTCGTCTTCGTGCTCGCCGAAGTCGGTGAAGGTGATGCGGCCGCTGTCGGGCCGCAGCGCGCGCATGATCATCTTGGAAAGCGTGGTCTTGCCGCAGCCGCTCTCGCCGACCAGACCCAGACACTCGCCGCGTTTCACGGTGAAGCTGACGTCGTCGACCGCGAGCAGGCTGCCGGCCTCGCCGCCGCTGCCCAAGAGGCCGCTCTTGCGGATGGTGAAACTCTTGCTGACGTGCTCGACCTTCAGGATGGTGCCGGCGCGCGCTTTGGCGGCGGCCCCGGCGGAGGCCTTGGGGCCGGCCCCTTGCGCGGCTTCGGCGAGAAAGCCGCCGGTGTTCTCCTGCTTGATCTCGCGGATCGGCACCAGGCGCTCGCCCGGCTCCATGTGAAAGCGCGGCACCGCGCGCAGCAGCGCTTTCAGGTAGGGATGCTGCGGGTTGCGGAAGATGTCCTCCGCGCTGCCGCTTTCCATGATCTCGCCGTGGTACATCACCACCACCTCGTCGGCCACGTTGGCGACCACGCCGAGATCGTGGGTGATGATCAGCACCGCCATGCCGAGCTCGGCCTGGAGGTCCCTGATGAGTTTCAGGATCTGCGCCTGGATGGTCACGTCCAGCGCCGTGGTCGGCTCGTCGGCGATCAGCAGCGAGGGGCGGCACACCAGGGCCATGGCGATCATGGCACGCTGGCGCAGGCCGCCGGACAGCTCGAAGGGGTAGGTCTTCAGCGCCTTGGCCGGGTCGGGGAAGCCGACGAGGTGCAGCATCTCCTGCACCAGGGCCTCGGCCTCGGCGTCCGCCACCTTGCGGTGCAGCTTGAGGGCCTCGCTGATCTGGTTGCCGACGGTGTGCACCGGCGACAGCGAGGTCATCGGCTCCTGGAAGATGATGGAAATGCGATCGCCGCGGATGGCGCGCATCTGCGGGCTGTCGGGGGCGAGGCCGGCGATGTCGATCATGCCCTCGGCGCGGTCGGCCGCCAGCTCCGGATCGTGGAACAGGATGCGCCCGGCATCGATCTGCGCGGTGCGCGGCAGGATGCCCATGATCGCCTGGCTGACCACCGACTTGCCGGAACCGGACTCGCCGACCAGGGCGACGGTCTTGCCGGCGGGGACCCGGAAGCTCACGCCGCGGACCGCCTCGAGCCGGCCTTCCGGCAGCACGAAGCTGATCCGCAGATCCCTGATACGCAACAAATCCCGCAAACCCTGTGTTCCCCCTGGTGGGATTTCCCCGGTTATCGTTCTTCGGCTGTGGTTCTTGGCGAGCCGTTTATAGGACGTTTGACGGCGGTTGGCACCCGTCTGGTGGCGGGGGCTCTCCGGCTTGCGGCAGAGCCTCCGGATCGATGCCCAATTCGATGAGATTGCTGACGGTGGCCGCATCGAGCGGCAGGCCGCGGGCCTTGAGGGCCCCGGCCGCGCGCCCGGCCAGCCAGTCGAAGCCCTCGATGGTCGACTCGAAGGTCATGGCGCCGCGCCACCCCGCCGAGGGCCCCTTCAGGGTCAGCTGCATGAAGCCGCCGCCGCGCGGCCGCCACTTGCTGCGCCGGGCGCCGAAGTAGCGCAGTTTCACGGCGGCGATCTCGTCCCAGGGGATCACCCGGGTGGCCAGCCCGCGGCAGGCAATCGCCTCCTTGCTGACCGCCACGCGCAGGCTGTGGCGATGCGCGGTGCGCAGGCCGAAGACGGCGAAGAGGGCTGCCGTCGCGCCGAAGATGATGACCACCGGCAGGTTCGGCGGCACCGCCAGCAGCACGCCGAGCCCGACGAAAAGCCCGGCGGCGCTGCGCAGGTAGTCGCCGACCAGGACACGCGGCGGATAGCGCAGCTCCCTCACGGCCGTGCCTCCCGCCGCTCGCCGCCCGGCAAGGCGGCAAAGACGGCGCGGACCGACAGAAAGTGGACCGCCGGATGGGCGGCGAGACGGGCCAGCAGCCCGGCGAGGAAGTCCCAGGCGGCGGCGTCGTGGACCAGATGATGGGTGAGAAGGCCGCTGGGCTCGGGGATCTCCGCCGTGCCGCCGCGCCTTGCGGCGAGATGGCCGCACAGCAGGTCGAGCGCTGCCGCGGTGCCGAGGAACTGGCGCTGCGGGCGCCACTGCAGGATATCCAGGTGGCAATTGGCCTGGATCAGGCCGGGCAGCGGTTCGCGCGCGGCGCGCGGTTTGGCGGTGGAGAGACCGGTGAAGCCGAGGCCGGGCAGCCGCGGCAGCAGCGCCGGGTCGATGCGGTTCCACGGCGGCACCAGCACCGGGCGGAAGCGCGCGCCGAAGATTTCCTCCAGGCGCCGGCGGCCGCGGCGCAGATCCTCCGGCAGCCCGGGGCAGAGCGCGGGGTCGACCAGCTCGCACTTCTTGGCGCCTTCGGCGGCGTTGTTGCGGTGGGCCCAGCCATGCTGCAGCACGGTGACTTCGGCGTGTTCCTCCAGCCGCGCCGCCAGGTCGGCCTGCGCCGCGGCCGGGATGACGGCCAGGGCGAGCGGCGCGCCGCAGGCGGCGGCGAGGTCGAGCAGGCGGTCGAGTTCGGGCGAGGGGGCGACGGCGTCGTCAT
>DAIQBR010000080.1:2842-11439 GCA_036781105.1 Kiloniellaceae bacterium | reverse complement strand
GAAAAGGTGGCGCCGCTCGGCCTCGCTGGGGATCTCCTTGGGCACGCCGTGGGCGGAAAAGATCACCGGCACGCCTTCGGGCACCTCGTTGAGCTCTTCGACGAAGATCGCGCCCTTGGCCTCCAGCGATTCGACCACGAAGCGGTTGTGAACGATCTCGTGGCGCACGTAGACGGGGGCGCCGTACTGCTCCAGCGCCCGCTCGACGATGGCGATGGCCCGCTCCACCCCGGCACAGAAGCCGCGCGGGTTGGCGAGGAGCACGGTGAGCGGTTGTTTACTCATCCCAAGGATATCCTGTCTCATGCCGGTCTTGGCGGTGTCCGGAGCCGAATCGGGGCCCGGGTCGGCGCTGTCTGCGGATCTTCCAAGCCCTAGGGTGGGGGCGTGGCGCCCGCTCCGCAAGGCCTGTTTCGGTCCCGAAACGCCGGCCGCAGCCCCCGAAAGCGTCCCGGAAGCCAGGGGGCGGCCCCCTTGTCGCGCCGCCGCGGGTTCCCTAAAGTCCGGCAGACGAATGAGAAAACCCGCCTATCCGGCTGTACCGCGGCCGGCAGCGGCAACCGGCGACAGACATACCGCACGCCGGATCGGCACGCCAGTGGAAGGAAGGTTCATGACCGACCCGATTCCCGCCCAGAAGGAGCCTTACAAGGTTTCCGTGGAGGCCGGAAAGCAGTAGCTCTGGTGCGCCTGCGGACGCAGCGCCAAGCAGCCGTTCTGCGACGGCTCGCACAGTGGGACCGGACTTGCCCCCGTTCCCTACGAAGCGAGCGCCAGCAAGGTTGTCTTTTTCTGCGGTTGCAAGGCGACAGGGCGCCAGCCGCTCTGCGACGGCAGCCATTCGAAGCTCTAGCCGAATCTGACTTTTGCCAAGAAGCGAGCCCTCATGATCTCCCTTTCCCTGCGCTCCCTCCGCCGCCGCGTTCCCTGCCGCCCTGCCGTGCTCCTGATGGGGCTGGCCGGCCTCCCGCTGCTCGCCGCCTGTGCGGGCGAAGCCGAGACGCGGCCCTGCCCGCAGGCCGTGGTGCTGACCGATGCCTCGCGCCAGGTGAAGTTCAGCGGGCCCGGGCGCGATCTCACCGACGTCCTCTTCGAGGCCTCGATCCAGGCGGGCCGGCTGGTCTGCGAGTACGACGACAACGTGCTGGACGTCGACCTGCAGGTGGAGGTGGTCGCGCAGCGCGGGCCGGCCAACAACGACCGCCTGGCCAACATCAACTATTTCGTGGCGGTAGCGCAGAACGAGACCGTGCTGGCGCGCGAGAGCTTCGACATCGCGATTCCCTTCCCGGGCAACCGGACGCGGGTCTCCGGGCTGGAGGAGATCGGCCAGGTCATCACCCTGCGGGCCAATGAAACCGGCGGCAACTATCGCATCTATGTCGGCCTGGAGCTGAGCCCCGAAGAGCTCGAGTACAACCGGGCGAATTACTGAGGCGGAGGCGGGCGCCGCCGTGGCCGCGCAGGCGAAGCAGGCCGGCTGGGCCCGGGGTGGCTGCCAATGCGGGGCGCTGCGCTACGAGGTCGACCTCTCCCAGGTGCAGACCTTCTATTGCTGTCACTGCCGGGAATGCCAGAAACAGTCGTCCAGCGGCTTCGGCATGTCGATGGTGGTGCCCTCGGCGGCCTTCCGCCTGCTGCAGGGTGCGCCGCAGGGCTGGTCGCGCCAGGCCGAGAGCGGCCGCAAGGTGGAGGGCTTCCACTGCCCGACCTGCGGCAGCCGTGTGTTCCACAGCTCGTCGCGCGGCGGCGGCTTCACCAACCTCCGGGCCGGCAGCCTCGACGACACCTCGGGCCTGCGCCCGGTCGGCCATCTGTGGACCGACAGCAAGCAGGGCTGGGTCACCTTGCCGCCGGACAGCCTCTGCTACCCGCGCCAGCCCGACAGCCTCGACGATCTCGTGGCGCGCTACCGGGCGCAGGGCGCCGACGCTAAAGATTCGGCTGGTTGAAATTTGCCGGGCGCCCGTCCCTCGCAAACAGAATTGCTTCAATCGGGTCGGAAAATGCTCTAACTTCGGTGTTGCAGCAGGACGGTCGATCACAGGTCGATCGTCTTTTGCCTTTGATCCCCTGCGGGAGAGACCGGTCTCCACAACAGACCGGCGCCGAAGGAGCAACCGCCCCGGAAACTCTCAGGCAAAAGGACCGCAAGGGAGAGGCGCTTTAGGAATGCGGCCGCGCCCGGCCATCTCTACAGCCGGGCGTGTCACACCGAAGGAGTAAATCGCGCGACGGCTTTGCCGGCAGGGCGATGAATCTCTCAGGTATCCACGACAGAAGGGGCCGGGTCACCTCCAGGGGTGGCACTGGTGCAATGACTTTTGTCGAAGGAGCCTCCGGGTGGACGACACCAGCGCGAGCGGACCGAAGCAGACTGTTCTCCACGCACTGCACCAGGAACTGGGCGGCAAGATCGTGCCCTTCGCCGGCTATGCCCTGCCGGTGCAGTATCCCGCCGGGATCATGGCGGAACACAAGCAGGCGCGTGAAGCCGCGGCGCTCTTCGACGTTTCCCACATGGGGCAGCTTCGTCTCGAAGGTGCCGATCGCGTCGCCGCGCTGGAGGCGCTGGTGCCTGCCGATCTCGCCGGGCTCGCGCCCGGCCGCCAGCGCTATTCCTTCTTCACCAACGACGCCGGCGGCATCCTCGACGACCTGATGATCTCCAACCAGGGCGACTGGCTGTTCCTGGTGGTGAACGCCGCCTGCAAGGCGGCCGACATCGCGCACCTGAAGGCGGGCCTCAAGGGTGATGTGAAGCTCACGGAACTGACCGATCGCGCGCTGATCGCGCTGCAGGGGCCGAAGGCGGCCGACGTTCTGGCACGCCTGGCGCCGGGCGTGCAGACCCTCGCCTTCATGGACTGCAAGCCGGTCGAAGTCGACGGCGTCGCCTGCCTCGTCAGCCGCTCCGGCTATACCGGCGAGGACGGTTTCGAGATCTCCGTGCCGGCCGACCGCGCCGAGGCCCTGGCGCGCCGCCTGCTGGCCGAGGAGGAGGTCGCACCGGCCGGGCTGGGCGCGCGCGACTCGCTGCGCCTGGAAGCCGGGCTCTGCCTCTACGGCCACGACATCGACGAGACCACCACGCCGGTCGAGGCCGACCTCGTCTGGGCGATCCAGAAGCGCCGCCGCCAGGACGGCGGCTTTCCCGGCGCCGCCGTGGTGCAGAAGCAGCTGCGGGAGGGCGCGTCGCGCCGCCGCGTCGGGCTGCAGCCGGAAGGCCGTGCGCCGGTGCGCGAGGGCACGGAACTGCAGAACGACAAGGGCGAAGTCGTCGGCCGGGTCACCTCCGGCGGCTTCGGTCCCAGCGCCGGCGCGCCGGTCGCCATGGGCTATGTTGCAACGGAACTGGCAGCGGAAGGCACGCCGCTGCAGGCCATGGTGCGCGGCAAGGCGCTGCCCTGCCGCGTCGCCGCGCTGCCCTTCGTGCCGCACAACTTTTTCAGAGGCTGATTTCCTGGGGGAACCAAGAGTATGAGCGAGAAACGTTACACCGAAGACCACGAGTGGGTGATGGTATCGAACGGCGAGGCGACGGTCGGGATCAGCGACCACGCCCAGGAACAGTTGGGCGATATCGTCTTCGTCGAGCTTCCGGAGGTCGGCAAGACTCTTTCGAAGGGCAAAGAGGCCGCGGTGGTCGAATCGGTGAAGGCAGCCAGCGAGATCTACTCGCCTGCCGACGGCGAGGTCACCGCTGTGAACGAGGCGCTGAACGACGAGCCGGGCAAGGTGAATAGCGACGCCGAGGGTGACGGCTGGTTCTTCAAGATGAAGCTCAGCGATCCCTCGCAGGTCGAGAAGCTGATGGACGCAGCCGCCTACAAGGCCTTCGCCGACGGCCAGGGCTGAGTCGTTCTCGCAGGAATTTCACGCATACGGGCCGAGTGGAGAGAGTTTATGAGTAACGAGCAGCCGTCTCTTGCTGAGCTGGAGAAACGCGACGACTTCGTGCGCCGGCACATCGGGCCGGGCGAGCCGCAGATTGCGGCCATGCTGGAATCCCTGGGGCTCAAGTCGCTCGACGAGCTGATCGACAGGGCGGTGCCGGACGCGATTCGCAGTGCCACGCCGATGGCGCTGCCGCCGGTGCGTAACGAGCGCGACACCCTCAGCTACCTGCGCAAGATGGCCGACCGCAACCTGATCATGACCTCGATGATCGGCATGGGCTACTACGGCACCTTTCTGCCCGGTGTCATTCAGCGCCGCGTGCTGGAGAACCCGGGCTGGTACACCGCCTACACGCCCTACCAGGCCGAGGTCAGCCAGGGCCGGCTAGAAGTGCTGCTGAACTTCCAGCAGATGGTGATCGACCTCACCGGCCTGGAAATCGCCAATGCCTCGCTGCTCGACGAGGCGACCGCCGCGGCCGAGGCCATGGCCATGGCGCACCGCGTCGCCAAGTCGAAGTCCGAGACCTTCTTCGTCGCCCACGACTGCCACCCGCAGACCATCGCCGTGGTGCAGACCCGCGCCCAGCCGCTCGGCATCGAGGTGGTGATCGGCGATCCCGCCACGGAGCTGGAGGGCCGGGAGGTCTTCGGCGCGCTGTTGCAGTATCCCGGCAGCTACGGCCACCTCACCGACATCCGCCCCCTTGTCGAGGCGCTGCACGCGCAGGGCGCCCTGGCGGTGGTCGCCACCGACCTGCTGGCGCTGACCCTGGTGACGCCGCCGGGCGAGATGGGCGCCGACATCGTCGTTGGTTCGGCGCAGCGCTTCGGCGTGCCGATGGGCTACGGCGGCCCGCACGCCGCCTTCTTCGCCACCAAGGACGCCTACAAGCGCTCGGTGCCCGGCCGCCTCATCGGCGTCTCGGTCGATTCCGCCGGCCGTCCGGCCCTGCGCATGGCGCTGCAGACCCGCGAACAGCATATCCGCCGCGAGAAGGCGACCAGCAACATTTGCACCGCGCAGGTCCTGCTCGCGGTGATCGCCGCGCTCTACGCGGTCTACCACGGCCCCGACGGTCTGGAGCGTATCGCCCGCCGGGTGCAGCGCCTGACCGGCATCCTCGCCAAGGGGCTCGAGGGCTTCGGCGTGAAGATGGAGAACGATACCTTCTTCGATACCCTGACCCTCTCGGTGCCGGGCCGCGCCGAAATGCTGCTGGCCAAGGCGCGCGAGGCCGGCATCAACCTGCGCCGGGTTGCCGCCGGGCGGATCGGCATCTCCCTGGACGAGACCACCTCGCGCGAGGACGTGCAGAAGCTGCTCGACATCTTTGCCGCCTTCGGCAGCGAGGCGCCGCAGGTGGCCGACCTCGACGGGCAGGCCAAGCAGGGCATTCCCAAGGCGCTGGCACGGACCAGCGTCTACCTCACACACCCGGTCTTCAATCTCTATCACGGCGAGACCGAGATGCTGCGCTACCTGCGCCGGCTGCAGGCCAAGGACATCGCGCTCGACCGCTCGATGATTCCACTCGGTTCCTGCACCATGAAGCTGAACGCGACCACGGAGATGCAGGCCGTGACCTGGCCGGAGTTCGCGGAGATCCATCCCTTCGCGCCGCTCGACCAGGTGCAGGGCTACCACCAGCTGTTCGACGAACTGGAAGGCATGCTTTGTGCGGCGACCGGCTTCGACGCCGTCTCGCTGCAGCCCAATGCCGGCTCGCAGGGCGAGTACGCCGGCCTCATGACGATCCGCAAGTATCACGAGAGCCGCGGCGTTCAGCATCGCGACATCTGCCTCATTCCCTCCTCGGCGCACGGCACCAACCCGGCTTCGGCGGTGCTGGCGGGACTGGAGGTCGTGGTGGTGGACTGCGATGCCAAGGGCAACGTCGACGTCGCCGACCTGAAGGCCAAGGCCGAGCAGCACAAGGACCGGCTGGCCGCCCTCATGGTGACCTACCCCTCGACCCACGGCGTCTTCGAGGTGAAGATCCGCGAGATCTGCGAGATCATTCATGCCAACGGCGGCCAGGTCTACATGGACGGCGCCAATCTCAATGCGCTGCTCGGCATCTGCAAGCCGGGCGAGATCGGCGCCGATGTCTCCCACATCAACCTGCACAAGACCTTCTGCATTCCCCACGGCGGCGGCGGCCCCGGCATGGGCCCGATCGGCGTGCGCGCGCATCTCGCGCCCTTCCTGCCGGGCCATCCGGTGGTGCGCGGTGTGAACCCGGCGGCGGGCGACGGCGAGAACATGGGGCCCGTCTCGGCGGCGCCCTGGGGCTCGGCCCTGATCCTGACGATCTCCTGGGCCTACATCGCCATGATGGGCGCCGAGGGCCTGACCCGGGCGACGCAGATGGCGATCCTCAACGCCAACTACATCGCCAAGCGCCTGCAGCCGCACTTCCCGGTGCTCTATACGGGCCTGAACGGGCTGGTGGCGCACGAGTGCATCATCGACCTGCGCAACTTCAAGGGCGAGTGCGGGGTCACCGTGGAAGACGTCGCCAAGCGGCTGGTCGACTACGGCTTCCACGCGCCGACCATGTCCTTCCCGGTGGCCGATACCCTGATGATCGAGCCGACCGAGAGCGAGGCCAAACGCGAGATGGACCGCTTCTGCGACGCCATGATCGCGATCCGCCAGGAGATCGCCGAGGTCGAGGCCGGCAAGGTGAAGGCGGAGGACAGCGTGCTGCGCCACGCGCCGCACACCCACCACCTGTTCCTCAAGGAGTGGGACCGGTCCTATCCCAAGGACAAGGCCTTCTTCCCGCTGTCCGGCGAGATCGACGACAAGTACTGGCCGCCGGTCGGCCGCATCGACAACGTCGCCGGCGACCGCCACCTGGTCTGCACCTGCCCGCCGATGGAGGCCTATGAGAAGCAGGCGGCGGAGTAGGCAGCTCCGAACAGGGGGCTCCGGTTCAGCAGGCCGGTGCCGGCGCGACAGCGTCCCGCACCACCTGCTGCGGGTGCACGAGGTCGGCGATGGCGTCGATTTCGGCCGGGCGCGGTGTCGCGTCGCCGGCGAGGTTGGCGAACAGCCAGTCGAGGTCGCCGTCGCTGCTGCGCTCCAGAGGGCGGCGCTCCGGCGGGATGGCAACCAGGCCCTCAGGCGTCTGTTCGGCAACGGCAAAGCGGAAGACATAGTTGGGCGTGAGGCCCATGCGGAGATCCGACACCAGGATTTTTCCGTCTTCGACATCGACGCGGAAGTATCCGCCGTTGAAATCGATCAATTGTTCCAGGGCTTCGTTGCCGTTGCTGCAGGCGATCTCTCCGATGCCACGCGGATGGACGTAAGCCGTCACCTGCGTGTCGCTGCCGAAAACCGGCATGTAGAGGTTTAAGTAGCTGTCGCCGTCGAGGACGATGACCTTCCACAGCAGGGTATTGAAGGGCGTCGGCGTGGCGCGCAGGTGCTCCGGCGCGATGCCGGCCTCTGCGAGCATCGTCGCAGACCGCTGCTCGACGATCTGCTGCGCGGCCAGACTCCAGCCCAGATATAGAGTTGAGATTGCCAGCGCGGCGGTCAGCGCCCGTCGGAAGCGCGCGGTCCAGGCGGCGAGGCAGAGCGCCCAGATCGTCACCGCCAGCAGCGGTAGGGTGTAGAGCGGGTCGATGATGAAGACCGAACCGACACCGACCGGATCGGGAAACAGCGGCCAGAAGAGGCGGGTGCCGTAAATGGTGAGGGCATCGAGCGCCGCGTGGGTCGCGAAGACCAGGAAGACGGCCAGGTAGCCGCGCCAGCGCTGATCGCGCAGCTTCGAGAAGAGGCGTATCAGAATTTCGCCGAAGACCGGTGTCACGGCGGCCTGGACGATGAAGGAGTGGCTCGGCCCGCGGTGCAGAGTGAAGGAATCGACCGGGTCGTCGAAGGGAAACAGCACGTCCAGGTCGGGCAGGGTGCCGAGCACAGCACCGATGACAGCCGCTCGGCGCGGACCGATTCTCGGGCCGAGCACGGCAGCACTCACACCGGCGCCGAGCACGATCTGGGTCAGGGAATCCATCGGGGCCGGCAGTCTCTCTTTTCGGCGCGGGGGGCGACCCTAGGGATATAGACGGGCGGGCCGTAAAGTAAAACGCCCGGCTCTCGTGAGAGGACCGGGCGTTTGTCGTTCCGGGGACTGTAGCTGCCGCCTAGTGCAGCCGGCGGCCGAGGTCCTTGATGGCCTGGTCGACCATGGCCTGGTCACGGCTCGGGTCGACGTTTTCGCTCAGCAGCTTGGCGGTGGCCGCGATCGCGATGTCGACGGCCTTGGCGCGGACGTCCTGCACCGCCTGGGTCTCGGCCTGGGCGATCTTCTCCAGGGCGGCCTTCTCGCGGCGGGCCAGGGTCTGCTTCAGGTCGTCGGCGGCCTGGTTGCGCAGCAGGTCGGCCTCGTGCCTGGCGTTGGCCAGCAGCTCCTCGGCCTCCTTGGCGGCGTCGCGCTGCTTGCGCTTGTACTCGGCGAGCGCCTTCTGGGCCTCCTCGCGCAGGCGCTGGGCCTCGTCGAGCTCGGCCTTGATGCGCTCGGCGCGGGCGTCGATGCCGTCCAGCACCGGCTTGCGCGCCTTCCACACCATCAGGCCGGCGAAGACGACGAAGGCGACGGCGACCCAGAATGTCGGATCGTTCAGCATCAGCGCTTGCCTCCCATCACTTGGCCGACGGCCTGGGCGATTTCCTGTTCG
>DAIQBR010000080.1:2007-2738 GCA_036781105.1 Kiloniellaceae bacterium | reverse complement strand
GCTGGCTCAGGCGGGCGGCGAGATCGTGGCCCTGGCGCTCGGCCTCGGCCTTCATCTCATTCTGCGCCTTCTGCAGCGCCTGGTGGGCCGAAGCCTGGGCGTCGGCACGCATTTTCTCGTACTCGGCCAGGATGGCTTCCGCCTCGTCCTTGAGGGCGGCGGCCTTCTTCAGGTCGTCGTCGAGTTTGCGCTGCCGGGCCTCGAGCACCTCGGAGATGCGCGGCAGGGCGACCCGCCAGACGATCAGGTAGAGGGCGATGAAAGTGATCGCCAGCCAGATCAGCTGGGTCGGCCAGACGGCAGGATCGAGTTGGGGCATGGCCCGCGTCCTCTCACTCTGTCAGGAGGAATGCCGTGGCGGGAAGCGCCGCCGGCGGTCTGTACCGCCGGCCGGGCCGTCCCGCCCTGGCGCTTAGCCGAACAGGATGAGCAGCGCGATGACCAGCGCGAAGAGCGCGATGGCTTCGACCAGCGCGAAGCCCAGCATGGTCATGGTGAAGACCTCACCACGCGCCGCCGGATTGCGGCCCACCGCCACGATGAAGGACGAGAAGATGCTGCCGATGCCGATACCGGAGCCGATGACACCGATGACGGCCAGGCCGGCGCCGATCACTTTCGCGGCTTCGAGTTCCATTGTTAAAGCTCCCTTTGACTTAAGATCTGGAATGCGGATTGACGGAAGAACGCCCTGGCTTGCGCGGAAGTCCTAGTGCAGGTGCAGGGCGTCG
>DAIQBR010000080.1:0-1997 GCA_036781105.1 Kiloniellaceae bacterium | reverse complement strand
CGGCTTCAAGTTCCATTGTTAAAGCTCCCTTTGACGTAACAAGCGGAAAAGCGGTTGTGGAGTGACGCTCTGCTTAGTGCAGGTGCAGGGCGTCGTTGATGTAGAGGCAGGTCAGGATGGCGAAGACGTAGGCCTGGAGGAAGGCGATGAGGATCTCCAGGCCGGTCAGCGCCACGACCAGCGCGAAAGGCAGGATGCCGAACACGCCGAGCAGGCCGATGAAGCCGGCGATGACCTTCAGCAGGGTGTGCCCGGCCAGCATGTTGGCGAAGAGACGGACCGAGAGGCTGATCGGACGCGAGAGGTAGGAGATCACCTCGATCGGGATCAGCAGCGGCCACATGGCAAGCGGCGCGCCGGGGGGCACGAAGAACGAGAAGAAGTGCATGCCGTGCTTCACGATGGCCAGGATCGTCACACCGATGAAAACCACCAGCGCCAGGGCGAAGGTGACGATGATGTGGCTGGTGAAGGTGAAGCTGTAGGGCAGCATGCCGAGCAGGTTGCCGAACAGGATGAACATGAAGAGCGTGAAGATGATCGGGAAGTAGCGCCGGCCTTCGGCGCCGACGGTGTCCGATATCAGTCCCGCGATGAACTCGTAGGACATCTCGGCGAGGCTCTGCATGCGCCCGGGAACCAGGGCGCCGCGGCGCATGCCGAGGATCAGGAAGGCCGAGATCAGGCCCAGCGCCAACACCATCATCAGCGACGAATTGGTGAAGGTGAGCAGGCCGACGTCGCCCTGCTCGCCGCCGCCGAAAATGCTCTTGATCTCGAACTGTTCGAGGGGGCTATGCGCAGCGCCGCCTTCAGCCATTCTCTAACCCTTATCCGTCCCGTATTGCCAAACCGAACCCGCGTGGAGGACTTACTCCTCCGGCTCTTTGTCCTTGCGGTAGCCGACCTGGCCGCCCAATCGACCGACAACCCGGAAAACGTTCATGAACCCCGCCGCGGCGCCGAGGACGAAAAACAGCAGCAGGAACCACGGCTTGGTCCCCAACCACCGATCCAGGAAGTAACCGATGGCGACGCCGACGATCAGCGCCGCTACGATTTCCGTCCCGATCCGCAAGGCGAAGCCCAGTCCCTGTCCTTGTTCGTCAGGGCGCGCCTTCGTCTTGCGCCGCTTGGCTTCCGCCGCGCGGAGTTTTTCGTCCAGCTTTGCGAGGGATGGCAGGGGAGGGTCGTCTTTCATGAGCCGCCTTCTTCGCCCCCTGGCCCGATGCCCGTTTCTCCCCGAGGATTGACAGTTACCTGAGCTGAATTCGCGCGCACAGTATGAAGACTCCCCCGCCCTGTCAAGGCGAAGAAACCCCCGTGAAACGCCCAGATTCGGGCGTTTTTTGACGGCTTCGGCCGTCCCCTCGGGGCGGCTTCGCTGCGCTGCGGAAAAGTCCCGGAATCAGAAGGCTTTCCAGCCGATTTCCCTAGGCGCTCTCGCGCAGGCCCTCGGCGGCCTCGAGGTCGACCGAAACCAGCTGGCTGACGCCGCGCTCGGCCATGGTGACGCCGAACAGGCGGTGCACCCGGGCCATGGTCATGCGGTGGTGGGTGATGATGAGGAAGCGCGTGCCGGTCGACTTGGTCAGCTCGTCCACGAGCGAACAGAAGCGGTCGACGTTCGCGTCGTCCAGCGGCGCGTCGACCTCGTCCAGCATGTCGATCGGCGCCGGATTGGTCAGGAAGACGCCGAACAGCAGGGCCAGCGCCGTCAGGGCCTGCTCGCCGCCGGACAGCAGCGACATGACCTGCAGGCGCTTGCCCGGCGGGCTCGCCATGATCTCCAGGCCGGCGGCCAGGGGATCCTCGGATTCGGTGAGCTTCAGGTGGGCCCGGCCGCCGCCGAAGAGGCGCACGAAGAGATCGGAGAAGTGGGTGTTCACCGCCTCGAAGGCGGCCAGCAGGCGCTCGCGGCCCTCGCGGTTCAGGCTGGCGATGCCCTGGCGCAGGCGGCTGATGGCGTTCACCAGGTCACTGCGCTCGGCCTGCAT
>DAIQBR010000079.1:8332-11576 GCA_036781105.1 Kiloniellaceae bacterium | reverse complement strand
GTCTTCCAGCTGTCGGCCCGGTTGTTGGCGACGGAGAGCGCGAGGATGCCGACCATGCCGAAGGCGATGGCGAAGACGCCGACGGTGCTGATGGTGTCGCCCAGCAGCACCAGGCCGAGGAAGGCGACCTGGATCACCTCGGTCTTGGAATAGACCGTGCCGACCGCGAAGTTGCGGAAGGAGAAGAGGTAGACCAGCAGGAAGGTGAAGGCGATCTGGCTGAGGCCGCCGAGCAGGCAGTACAGCAGGAAGAGCCCGTTCACCGGCGGCAGCGCATAGCCGCCGAGCTGGTTCACCGCCAGCAGGTAGACCAGCGCGAAGGGGCAGGCGTAGAAGAAGCGCACATAGCTGGCCCCGCCGGTCGACAGCCGCCCCTTCAGGTGCTTCTGCAGCGCCGAACGCAGGTTCTGCATGAAGGCGGCGAAGACGGTGATCGGGATCCAGAGTTCGAGCACGGGATAGGGGTTCCTTGGTGGGCGTTGCTTCTTATTGCCGGCATCTTGCGCGCGGCGCCCCCTCACCCAGCTTCGCCTAAGCTCGGCTGTCGCCTCGCTAAGGCTTCGCAACCCTCTCCCACCCAAAAGGCTTTTGGGGGGAGAGGGGGAATGAAAGTGAGGGGGAAACGCTCAGATCTTGCCGGCTTCCTGCAGCACCTTGCGGGCGGAGCGGAAGCAGTCGACGCCGGCGGGCACGCCGCAGTAGATGCCGATGACGTGGCAGGCGGCGCGGATCTCCTCGACGCTGCAGCCGTTGGTGATGGCGCCGCGGCAGTGGGTCTCCCACTCGTGCATCTTGCCGAGCGCGCCGATCATCGCGAGGTTCATCAGGCTGCGCGTCTTGGGCGGGATCGCCGGGTCGCCCCAGCCGAAGCCCCAGCACCACTCGGTCATTGCCTCCTGGAACGGCCGGCTGAAATCGTCGGCCTGATCGAGGGCCTTGGTCACGTAGTCGTCGCCCAGCGTCGCCTTGCGCTGCTTCAGGCCGAGATCGAAACGCTCCTTGTCCAAGTGAACTTCCTCCGGTTGGTCGTGTGATGGTTGCGGCGCGGCGGGCGCCGGTGGAAATGGAACGGCGATTGTAGGGAACTGCGCGGGAGGGTCGAGGGGGAAAACGACCCGATCCAGGACGGGCTGACCTAGGAAGGGCCAAGCTGCTCCAGGTAGGGAAGTTCCGAGGGCGTCACCTCGCGGCGGATGACGTCGATGCGTTCGATGGCGCGGTCGAGGGAGACCCGCAGGTGGCGCTCCAGGGCCTTGGCCGCGGCCGCCACCTTGCCGGCCTCGAGCCGCTCGACCACCTCCAGGTGCTCCGGCAGGAAAGGCTCGGTGCCGAAGAGGTGCGCCGTCTCGCGGTAGAGGAAGCGATGCGCGACGAGCAGCGATTGGGGCAGGGTGATGGCCTGCATCAGCGCGGCGCTGCCGCAGTGGCCGAGCAGGGCGACGTGGATGTCCTCTTCCAGGTCGTCGAGGGTGGCGCCGGTGATCGCGCTGGCGTTGTCGATGGCCTCCTCGAGGTGCTTGCGCAGGCCGCGCAGGAAGCCGCGGGGCAGCCGGGGCGCGGCCTTCTGCAGCGCCACCGGCTCCAGCACCCAGCGCAGTTCGTAGAGCTCGCCGACGTGGGCGCGGGTGAGGGCGGGGGCGACCCAGCGCGCGCTGTCGTCCTTGTGCAGCAGGCCGCGCTGCTGCAGGCGGCCGATGACGTCGCGGGTCACCGTGCGGCTGACGCCGTAGGTGCGCGCTAGCTTGGCCTCGTTGAGCCGCCAGCCGGCAAAGGCGATGTGCGCCACGATGGCGTGCTCCACCTCGCCGTAGATCTTCTCCCAGGTCGACAGCGCCTGCAGGCGCGATGCAGCTGCCGGTGCGGTGGGGGCCGGTGTGCCGGTGGTGGGCGCCTTGGCCGTCGGGCGGCGGCCGGAGACTTCGCGCACGACATAGCCGCGGCCCGCCGATTTCTCCAGCAGGCCGCTGCGCGCGAGTTCCTCCAGCGCGCGGCGCGCCGGCGCGCGGCTGATGCCGAACTGCTGCGCCACCGCGGATTCCCGCAGGCTGCTGCCCGGCGCGATGGCGCCGTCGCGGATCTGCCCGGCGAGGATATCGAAAGCCCGCTGATAGAGGCGGGGGGTGGCGCCTGAGGCTTTGCGCCCGGAGGAGTCCATGGTCTTTCCTGCCACCTGCCTTGCGAAGCTCTGCCGGGGTTCCTTCATAGCATTTTCGCATCGCCGGCGAGAAATATCACTGCCCGGCGGCGCCACTTTGGCGTTGCCCGCCGGCCCTGCAATGTATAGTGTACACAAAAGACGTTGTGTCGGCGACCCGGAAGCGGGCGCAGTTTCGTCGGGGAGGAACGCGACGGCATGGCCGGACGGCTCGCAGGAAAGCTTGCCTTCGTCACCGGTGCGGGCCAGGGGATCGGGCGCGCCGTGGCGCTGGCCTTCGCCGCCGAGGGCGCGCAGGTCGTCGCCGCCAGCCGCACTCTTTCCAAGATGCAGGACCTGCCGGAACTTGAAGCGGCCATAACACCGGTCGAACTGGACGTCACCGACGGGCCGGCGGTCGCCGCGGCGATCGCGGCGGCGGGCCCGCTGGACATCCTCTTCAATTGCGCCGGCTGGGTGCACAACGGCAGCCTGCTGGACTGCGCGGAGGACGACTGGGCGCGCAGCCTGGAGCAGAACGTCACCTCGATCTACCGCACCACCCGCGCCGCGCTGCCGGGCATGCTGGAACGCGGGTGCGGCTCCATCGTGAACGTCGCCTCGGTCGCCTCCAGCATCACCGGGGTGCCGAACCGCGCCGCCTACGGTGCCAGCAAGGCCGCCGTCATCGGGCTGACCAAGGCGGTGGCGCGCGACCACATCCGCTCCGGCGTGCGCTGCAACGCACTGTGCCCCGGCACCACGCTGTCGCCGTCGCTGGAAGCGCGCATGCAGGCGACGGAAGATCCCGAGGCGACGCGGCGCCAGTTCACCGAGCGCCAGCCGATGGGCCGCCTCGGCACCACCGAGGAGATGGCCGCGGCCGCGGTCTTCCTGGCCAGCGACGAGTCCGCCTTCATGACCGGCAGCGTGCTGGTGATGGACGGGGGGCAGACGTTATGAAAGGGGGCGCTATGAGCGGCGGGGTGAGCGCGCCGCAGCCCAGTGCCGGCGAGGCCGCCGCGCCGCGCGCCGCGCTGGACGCCCTCGGCGAATTCTGCCGCGCGGTGCTGGCCGCCGCCGGCGCCGACGACGACACCGCCGAGGCGG
>DAIQBR010000079.1:1317-8322 GCA_036781105.1 Kiloniellaceae bacterium | reverse complement strand
TCGTCATGCTCGTCGAACGCCTGATCGTCGCCGGTCTGTGTCGCCTTATCGTGTTGCGGGTCCTCGTCCTTGCGCCCACCCCGGCGGCCGCGGCGGCGGCGCGCGCCATGCTGCACGGCTCGCGCCTGGGCATCGACAGCCACGGCGTGCGCCTGCTGGAACACTACGTGACGGTATTGCAGGCCGGCCGCGTGAACCCCAATCCCAAGATGCGCTGGCGCGGCGCCTTCGGCGCGGTGGCCGCGCTGGAGGCCGACAACGGCCACGGCGCGCTGGCCGCCTACCGGGCGATGGACTACGCGGTCGATCAGGCGGCGCGCTACGGCATCGCCGCGGTGGGCATCCGCGACACCTCCCACTTCGGGCCGGCCGGCGCCTACGCGCTGGCCGCCGCCGAGGCCGGCTGCATCGGCATCGCGCTGTGCAACACCGACAGCTTCGTGCGCCTGCACGACGGCGCCGAGCGCTTCCACGGCACCAACCCCATCGCCTGCGCCGTGCCGGTCGCCGGCGACCAGCCCTGGCTGCTCGACATGGCGACCAGCGCGGTGCCCTACAACCGGGTGCAGCTCTACAAGAGCCTGGGCAGGACGTTGCCCGAGCACGTCGCCTCCGACGGCAGCGGCGAGGACACCGCCGACCCCATGGCGGTGGAGATGCTGGCGCCGCTGGGCGCCGAGTTCGGCTTCAAGGGCGCCGGCCTGGCCGGCCTGGTGGAGATCTTCAGCGCGGTGCTGACCGGCATGAAGCTGAGCTTCGACATCCTGCCCATGGGCGGCCCCGATCTCTCGACGCCGCGCGGCATGGGCGCCTTCGTGATCGCGCTGGAACCCTCGGCCTTCACGCCGGGCGAGGAGTTCCGCGACGGCATGAAGCGCTATCTCGAGACGCTGCGCGCCTCGCCGCCGCGCAACGGCGCCAGCGTCATGGCGCCGGGCGACCGTGAGTGGGCCGAGGCGGCGCGCCGCGAGCACGAGGGCGTGCCGCTGGACCCGGCGACGGCCGAGGCCTTTGTGCGGCTGGGCGGCAAGTTCGCCATCCGGCCGCCGTTCGAAACCTGACGATCAGTGTGAAGACAGGGAAATCAACAGCGAGAACAAGGAGGAGGAAATGAACCAAAGGGCAAAGAAACTGCTTTCCGCCGGTGCGGCGTTCGGCCTCGCGCTGGCACTGCCGCTGACGGCGGCAACGGCGCAGGACTACACGCTGCGCTTCAACCACGTGCTGGGGCCGAGCGAGCCCTACCACGCCGGATTTCTCAAATGGGCCGAGCGCGTCGAAGAGCGCACCGGCGGCGGCCTGAAGATCGAGGTCTTCCACTCCTCGCAGTTGGGCGTGGAAGAGGACATCATCGAGCAGATCCGCCAGGGCGCCAACATCGGCCAGAACACGGACTCGGCGCGCCTGGGCAACTACGTGCCGGGCATCGCGGTGGTGAACGGTCCCTACTTCGTCGAATCCCTCGACGAGGTCGGCAAGCTGAACGACTCGCCGACCATGAACAAGTGGCAGGCCCAGCTCGCCGAGGAGTTCGGCCTGAAGGTGGTCTGCTTCGACTGGGTGCAGGGCCACCGCCAGTTCTTCACCGACAAGCCGATCCGCAAGCCCGAGGACCTGGACGGCCTGCGCATCCGCACGCCCCCGGCACCGATCTGGCAGGAGTCGATCCGCGCGCTGGGCGCCTCGCCGGTGGCGATGAACTTCGGCGACGTCTATCCCGGCCTGCAGCAGAAGGCCATCGACGGCGCCGAACTGGTCTATCCCAACATCACCGCGGGCAAGCTCTACGAGGTGCTGGGCTACGCCAGCGAGACCGGGCACATCCTGCTGGTGAACTTCCAGGTGGTCAGCTCCGAGTGGTTCAACGGCCTGCCGGGCGACTACCAGACGGCGCTGGTCGAGGAATGCCGTGCCGCCGGCCGCGAGGCCTCCGAGGTGATTCAGGAGGCCACCCTGAAGTCCAAGGCCGAGGTGCAGAAGCAGGGCATGAAGGTGGTCGAGGACGTCGACATGGCCGCCTTCCGCAAGGCCGGCGACAAGGCCTACGAGGTACTGGGCCTGATCGACGCCAAGAACCAGGTGCATAAGGAGATCGGCAAGTAGCCGGGACAGTCTTTGTTTCCGGGGGCAAGCAGGGGGAGCCGGCCAGGCAGGCTGACTCCCTCCGCTGCACCGACTAGAGTGGAACGGTGAACCCGCGAAGCGGCGGCGAGGACTTTTCATGCGCGCTTTCTACGCCGGCCTGCTGAGGCTCGAGGCGATCCTCGCCGGCATTTTCCTGCTGCTCATGGTGGGGCTCATCTTCGGCGGCGGCATCGCGCGCCTGCTGCACCATCCGCTGAACTGGACCATCGACCTCTCGACCTGCTTCTTCGCCTGGGCGGTCTTTCTCTGCGCCGATATCGCCTGGCGGCGCGACGCGCTGATGTCGATCGACGTGGTGAGCGCGCGCCTGCCGCCGCGCGGGCAGCGGGCGCTGAGCTGTGTCAGCTACCTGATCATCAGCGGCTTCCTCTGCTACGCGATCTACGCCGGCGCGCTGTTGTCGTGGGTCAGCCGGGCGCGCAGTTTCCAGGGCATTCCCGGCGTCAGCTATTCCTGGGTGACCATGAGCATCTCGGTGGGCAGTGCGCTGCTGCTGGTGACCACGCTGCTGAAGCTGCGCGATCTGCTGCGCCCCCTGCCACCCCGCGACGGCGTCCCCGGCGGGGCGCGGTAGCGGGCCATGCTCCTGGTCGCCATCGCCTTCGTCGTGCTGCTGCTGACCGGCATGCCGGTCGCCTTCGCCATCGGCATCGCCGGCTGCATCTTCTTCATCCAGCACCCGGAGCTGCCCTACACCATTCCGGTGCAGGTGACCGTCTCGCAGACGCAGAACTTCGCGTTGCTGGCCATTCCGCTGTTCATCATGGCCGGCAACTTCATGAACAAGTCGGGCATCACCGAGCGCCTGCTCGACCTCGCCTCGGTGCTGACCGGGCGCCTCAAGGGCGGGCTGGCGCAGGTCTCCCTGGCGCTCTCCGCGCTGATGGGCGGCGTCTCGGGCTCGGCCATCGCCGATGCCGCCATGCAGTCGCGCATGCTGGGCGGCGAGATGGTGAAGCGCGGCTTCACCCGCGGCTTCGCCGCCGGGGTGCTGGCCTTCGGATCGGTGCTGACGCCGATCATCCCGCCGGGCATCGGCATGATCCTCTACGGCTCGATCGGCCAGGTCTCCATCGGGCGGCTGTTCGCCGCCGGCTTCCTGCCGGCCTTCCTGCTGTGGCTGGCGCTGACGCTGGCGGTGTCGTTCACCGCCAGGCGGCGCGGCTATCAGCCGGAGCGCGCGACGCGGCCCAGCCTTGGCGAAGTGGGCGGTGCGCTGCGCGGCGGGCTCTGGGCGCTGTTGTTCCCGGTCTTCCTGCTGGTCGGCCTGCGCATGGGCGTCTTCACGCCCTCGGAGATCGGCGCCTTCGCGGTCATCTACGGCCTGGTCATCGGCTTCGTGGTCTACCGCAAAATGACCCGGCTGAGCTTCCTGGAGGCGCTGGAGGGCAGCCTCGCCGACGTCGGCTCGGTGATGTTCCTCATCGCGCTGTCGGCCATCTTCAGCTACGGCATCGTCTTCGAGCGGGTGCCGGAGACGGTGGCCGGCTGGATCGTCGGGCTCACCGGCAACCTCACCGGCGCCATGCTGGTGATCTGCCTCTTCGTCATCGTCATCGGCTTCGTCATCGACGCCACGGTGCTGATCATCATGCTGACGCCGATCTTCCTGCCGGTGGTGCGCGAACTGGGCGGCGACCCGGTGCACTTCGGCATGGTCTTCATCATCGCCGCCACCATCGGCAACTTCACCCCGCCGGTGGGCGCGGCGATGTACGCCGTCTGCTCCATCCTGAAGTGCCCCGTCGGCGCCTACTCGCGCGAGTCGCTGCCGCTGTTCCTCGCCGTGGCGCTGGTGACCCTGGCGCTGATCTTCCTGCCGGGCGTGGTGCTGTTCATCCCGAACCTGATTTTCGGGTAGGGGGACCCCCTCACCCAGCTTCGCCTAGGTTCGGTCTCACGACCTCACCAAGGCTGCGCAACCCTCTCCCACGAGGGGAGAGGGATAGAACGTCGCACCTCAGATCCCCGAGGCGAGGTAGCCGCCGTCGACGGCGATGTCGGTGCCGGTGACGAAGCCGGCGGCGGGGGAGGCGAGGTAGACGGCGGCGCCGACCAGTTCTTCCAGCTCGCCGAAGCGGCTGAAGGGGGTGCGGGCGAGGGCGGCCTGCTTGCGCGCCTCGGGCATGCGCGCGCGGTTCAGCTCGGTCATGAAGAAGCCGGGCGAGATGGAGTTCACCCTTACGCCCTGTTCCGCCCATTCGGCGCCGAGGGTGCGGGTAAGGCCCAGCACGCCGTGCTTGCTCATGGCGTAGGCGCAGGCGCGCGGCCAGCCGCGATGGGCGGCCAGCGAGGCGATGTTGACGATGGCGCCGCGGCCGCGCTCCAGCATGATGGCGCCGAAGATCGTGCAGGCGAAGTAGACGCTCTTCAGGTTGGTGTCCATCACCAGGTCGAACTCTTCCTCGCTGACCTCCAGCGACGGCTTGATGACCGTGGTGCCCTGGCAGTTCACCAGCACGTCGAGGGCGCCGAGGTCGCGCGCCACGTCTTGGGCCAGCGTTTCGATGGCGGCGCGGTCGTTCATGTCGACGGCGTAGCCGCGGCTCGCGGGATCGGCCTTCTGCAAGGCTTCGGTGGCGCGGGCGAGCTTGTCCGGCGTGCGCGCGGCGATGGCGACGCGGGCGCCGGCAAGCTGAAAGCCCTGGGCCAGGGTGAAGCCGATGCCGCTCGAGCCGCCGACGACGAGGGCGGTCATGTTTTCAAGCGGGGTCGTGGACATCGCGGATCTCCGGGCTGCGTGGGGCGGGGCGGGCGATTCGGCCCGGGCGTGACGGGCGGCCACTATAGCGGATTTCCCCGCGGCCCACCGCTGGCGTGCCGCGGGGACGGCAGTGTCAGTTCGGATGCCCTCTTCTCCTGGAAGGGGCGTGGGTTCAGGTGCTATGGCGCGCTCCGGCCATCCGCGCTATACCCTTGTGAGGGAAACATAAGGCGCCAGGAAGTCCCGAAGGGGCGGCGCTCAAGAGGGGAAAACAGGAGGCATTCCATGACCTTAGTGAAGACGGCCCTGGCGGCCGGCCTGGCCGTCGGGCTGAGCGCGGCGGCGGGTGCCGCCCAGGCGGAAGACCTGAAAATCGGCATGATCACCACGCTGTCGGGCGGCGGCTCGGGCCTCGGCATCGATGTGCGCGACGGCTTCATGCTGGCGCTGAAGCAGTCCGGCGAGAGCGGCATCGAAGTGCTGATCGAGGACGACGCGCGCAAGCCGGACGTCGCCAAGCAGATCGCCGACAAGTTCATCCAGCGCGACAAGGTCGATATCCTGACCGGCATCATCTGGTCGAACCTCGCCATGGCGGTGGTGCCCGCCGCGCTGAAGGACGGCGTGTTCTACATCAGCCCCAACGCCGGCCCTTCCGAGCTGGCCGGCAAGCTGTGCCACCCGCACTACTTCAACGTCGCCTGGCAGAACGACAACCTGCACGAGGCCATGGGCGGCTATGTGCAGGACAACGGCTACAAGAAGCCCTTCATCATGGCGCCGAACTACCCGGCGGGCAAAGACGCGCTGACCGGCTTCAAGCGCTACTACACCGGCGATCTCGCGGGCGAGATCTTCACCCAGCTGGGCCAGACCGACTACGCCGCCGAGATCGCGCAGATCCGCGAGGCCGACCCGGACTCGATCTTCTTCTTCCTGCCCGGCGGCATGGGCATCGCCTTCGTGAAGCAGTACGCGCAGTCCGGCCTCACCGTGCCGCTGTTCGGGCCGGCCTTCTCCTTCGACCAGGGCATCCTGGGCGCCGTCGGCGACGCGGCGCTGGGGGTGAAGAACACCTCGCAGTGGTCGAAAGACCTCGACAACCCCGCCAACAAGGTTTTCGTCGAGAGCTTCCAGAAGGAATACGGCCGCCTGCCGTCGCTCTACGCCAGCCAGGGCTACGACACCGCAAACCTGATCATCGCCGCCTGGAAGCAGAGCGGCGGGCCGGGCGCCGATGCCGAGGCCTTCCAGAAGGCGCTGGAGGCAGCCGACTTCGCCTCGACCCGCGGCAGCTTCAAGTTCGCCAGCAACCACCACCCGATCCAGGACATCTATGTCCGCGAGGTGGTGAAGGAAGGCGACGTGCTGACCAACAGGATCGTCGGCGTCGGCCTGAAGCAGCATTCCAACGCCTACGTCGACGACTGCAAGATGTAGGCGGCGGGCGGCACGGCAACCGATGGGGTGTCACCCCCTCCCAAACCCTCCCCCATCAAGGGGGAGGGAAAAACAAATAGGACTGCGCAAATCTACTCCTCCCCCCTTGATGGGGGGAGGTTGGGTGGGGGGTGAGACGCCCGCACGGGGGTTGCCGACCTTGCACCATTGGACGCTGAAGACAGACCGTGCCGTCACCACGGGACATGCACTGCAGCGGCCCTCCTCTCCACTGTCATCCTCGGGCTTGACCCGAGGATCCATGGTCATGCAAGGCGCCTGGCCTCTGCCATGGATCCTCGCAACAAGTGCGAGGATGACAAGTGAGGTAAAAGTGCGCCGCCTCGCACGGTCTTAAAGATTATGTCCGCAGCCTTTCTCATCGAGCAGCTTCTGAACGGCGTGCAGCTGGGGGTCATGCTGTTCCTCATGGCGGCCGGGCTGACGCTGGTGTTCGGCGTCATGGGGCTGATCAACCTGGCGCACGGCTGGCTCTACATGACGGGCGCCTTCTTCTGCGCCTGGATCGCGGGCGCGACGGGCTCCTTCTGGCTCGGCCTTGCCGGCGGCTTCGTCGCGGCGGCGGCGGCGGGCGCGCTGATCGAGGTGCTGGTGATCCGGCGGCTCTACGACCGCGACCACCTGGACCAGGTGCTGGCGACCTTCGCCCTCATCCTCATCTTCTCGGAACTGGCACGCTGGATCTTCGGCGACCG
>DAIQBR010000079.1:0-1248 GCA_036781105.1 Kiloniellaceae bacterium | reverse complement strand
GTCGGTCTGGCGATGGCCGTGGGGCTCTATCTTCTCATTTCGAAAACACGCCTCGGCATGCAGATCCGCGCCGGCGAGTCCGACCGCGAGATGATCGGCGCCCTGGGCGTCGACATTCGCACCTTATATACCGCAGTCTTTGCGCTCGGCGCGGCGCTGGCGGGACTGGCCGGCGGGCTGGTCGGCGCGCTGCAGTCGGTGCAGGTCGGCATGGGCGAGCCGGTGCTGATCCTCGCCTTCGTGGTCATCATCATCGGCGGCATCGGCTCGGTGAAGGGCGCGCTGGTGGCGGCGATCCTGGTCGGCGTCACCGATACCCTGGGCCGCGTCTTCCTGCCGCAGCTCTTCGGCCTCTTCCTGCCGCCCTCGGAGGCGACAAGCGTCGGGTCGTCGCTGGCGGCCATGGCGATCTACCTGCTGATGGCCGGCGTGCTGGCCTTCCGGCCCAAGGGACTCTTCCCCATCGATGCTTGAGCAGCGCAGAGAACCGCTTGTCAACGCGGCGCTGGCGCTGGCCCTGCTGGCGGCGCCGCTCATCGCCGTGGCGCTGGACGAGCCCTTCTACGTGACCCTGGCGAGCCGCGTCGCCATCCTGGCGCTGGCCGGCGTCGGCCTGAACCTGGCGCTGGGCGCCGGCGGCATGGTGAGCTTCGGCCATGCCGCTTTCTTCGGCCTGGGCGGCTACGCCGCCGGCATCGCGGCACTGCACGCCTTCGAGGGCTCGGCTTTCCTCACCTGGCCCGTCGAGATCGGCGGCACGGAGTCCATGGCCGTCGTGTGGCTGGTGGCGTTGTTCGTCTGTGCCATTGCCGCACTGGCCATCGGCGCAGTGTCGCTGCGCACCGCCGGCGTCTACTTCATCATGATCACCCTGGCCTTTGCGCAGATGATCTACTACTTCGCCGTCTCGCTGCCGACCTACGGCGGCGAGGACGGCCTGTCGATCTACCTGCGCTCGACCCTGCCGCTGGTCGATACCGACGACGGCCTGACCTTCTTCCTGCTCTGCTTCGCCCTGCTGCTGGCGGCGCTCTATCTCTCGCATCGTCTCATCGGTTCGCGCTTCGGCGCCGCGCTCGCCTGCGCGCGCATGAACCCGGAGCGCCTGGCGACGCTGGGCATCGCGCCCTATCCGGTGAAGCTCACCGCCTTCGTGCTCTCGGCCATGATGACGGGGCTGGCCGGCGCGCTCTACGCCGAACTCAATGGGTTTGTCAGCCCGGCCATGCTGTCGTGGCAGGGCTCCGG
>DAIQBR010000078.1:11414-11766 GCA_036781105.1 Kiloniellaceae bacterium | reverse complement strand
GCCGTCGCCGGCCTGGCAGCCTCGACAGTTTGCGGCGCGGGCTTGTGTTCCGGGCCCCGGGGCGTGTCGACCGGCGGAACCGCGGCAGGCGGCGCATCGGCTTTCGCCGCGGGGGCGGCCGCCGCGTCAGCCGCTTCAACGACCGCGGAGAGGTCTTCCGGCACGATGACATCGGCGGCGACGGTCCCGAGCGTTTCCGCTTCGACCGTTTCTACGAGCTCGGCCGCCACGGCATCCGCCGGAGCCGCATCATCGGGCGCCGCATCATCGGGTGCCGCGGCATCAAGGCTGTCGGCCGCGAAGTCCTCGTCGCTGGCGTCTTCGATGGCGGCAACGTTGGCGTCGCCGGAAA
>DAIQBR010000078.1:8302-11404 GCA_036781105.1 Kiloniellaceae bacterium | reverse complement strand
TCTCGGCCTCGGCCATTGCGTCGAGGGGCGCCTCCTCCAGCGGGGCGTCTTGTTGCGCGGCGGCTTCCACCACCGGCGGGGCGTCGTCGCCCTTGGCCGCCGGCTGCGGGCCGGAAGCTTCCTCGGGTACCGCCGTGGCGTGGCCGTTGGTCCGGCGCAGCGGCCTGGCGCCGCGATCGAGCAGGCTGGCCGCAGGCGGGAGGTCGGCCTTTGAGGCCCGCGGTGCTTTCGCTGCCTTGTCCGGCGCGTCCTGTTCGGCAGAGGCGGCATCGATCACGATCTCTGCCGGCTCGGCGAGCGGCGCTTCAGCCTGGTTGTCGTTTTCGGAGGCCGCGTCTTCGCTCTGGGCATCGACATAGGCCAGCAGCGGCAGGTCGGCCTCCGCCTTGGGGCGGCGCCGGGCACTGCCGTTGGCCGCCGGCCGGCCGGACGCGCCGTTGGTGGCGTTGGCGGCCTCCATCTCGGAGATCAGGAGGCTGGCCGGCGAGGCCTTGCCCTTGCGCGCGAAGAGGGAACTGCTGAGCGATGCCGCTGCCTTCTGCGTCATCTCAGGCCCTGCCCTCGGCCTTGGTCTGCTGCGTCATGGCGGCAACGGGACCCGGTATCGACGGCAGCCGGCGGCGCCGCAGGGCGGCGCCTTGCAGGCGGTCGGCGAGATAGTCCCAGAGTTCGCCGATCTCGTCGGCCGAGCGCGATTCGCCCGGCAGTTCCATCACCGTGCGCCCGTCGATCATCGCAGCAGCGAAGTCAACCCGCTGATGGATGATCGACGGCGCCAGAGGCCCATACTGCGAAAGCAGCGCCACGGCCTCGGAGGTGATGCGCGCCCGGGCCGCCGCCCCGTTGACGACGAAGACCAGCGGCTTGCCGAGGTGCTCGACCAGTTCCATGGTCGAGCCGATGGAGCGCAGGTCGTGCGGGCTCGGCCGGGTCGGAATCAGCACCAGGTCGGCGACCCGGATGACGTCGGCGATGGTGGTGGTCAGCGCCGGCGGCGTATCGATGATCAGCAGTTCCAGCCCGTGCGCGGCCAGTTCCCTGATGTCGTCGGCGAGACGCGACACCGCGGTCTGGATGAAGAAGGGATTGGGCGCCGTGCGCTCGTTCCACCAGTCCGCGAGACTGCCCTGCGGGTCGACATCGATCAGCCCGACCGGCCCGGCACCGCTCATTTCCGCCTGAACTGCCAGGTGTCCCGCCAGAGTGGTCTTGCCTGAGCCACCCTTCTGGGATGCAACAACTAAAACCTTCAACCCGCTCGTCCCCCGAATTCATCGAAGAGCCGGTAATACTTGGGTACCCGCGGCCCGACGCAGCACCCCTGGCTCCGAACGCCTGCGACACCGAAGAGTACCCCCTGGTGCCGAGCCGCCAAAGTTAACATTTAGTTAATCTCTACTATATGTAGCGTCTCAATGGAAGGCGTAGAAGCAGGTCTTGCGTCAAAAAGCGCTAATCAGACCAAACAGCAATCGCCTCGGCGCCCGGCTGCACGCAACCTGTAGGTAAGCGAATGCCCGCCGGCTTCATCATGAGGCGATTTCACATCCCCGGAGACGGCCCGGCCGGCATCATCGCAGCGCCGCAAATAACTGTCGGTAGAACAAATTTCGCAGTCCCGACAACGTATACTCGATAAAATTTTAGACAACTTTAGTATAAATCATAATAAAACTGCGTTTTATTTAAAGCTTTACTTAAGTCTCACGATCTATTATTTTAGCAGGGTGATTAGATGCCTGGACTGTAGGAGGATGAGATGCAGATCCAACCAGCTCCGGCGCCCCTGGCGAATACCGGCGCGGAGAGCGCCGGAAAGACCCAGGGCACGCCCACCGTGGCCAAGGCGGAAACGCCGCGGCCGGTCGACGCAGCCCAGAAGGATCCGCCCCCGCGGTTTCCCTACCCCGAGCCTACCCGGGGCCAGGAGATCGACATCGAGGCTTGATCCTCAAGCCTTCGCGCCGCTTGTGCCGGAGGTGACAATGCTGTGGCTTACCAGGCTCCGGAGGGGGTGACCCGTCGCCCCCTCCGGAGCTCTTTCTTTTGCCCCGCCTCTTGGGCTTGCCCGCCGCGGCCCCCTCAAGGACACTTGTGGAGAACCGCCGCCACGCCATATACAGCGGGTGACGGGAGTGTTCCCAGATTCGCGGCAACGGGGATCGCGGGAACGGATGGCTTTGACCGGCCCCGGTGCCCGCCAACGATCCGGCGGTTCCGGCCGGGCGAAGGCGCCAGCCAGCCGACCACAAGAAGCGGTCCACAGATGCCCTTAGACCACAGGTCCCCAGACGGCGGGCAGCCCATAGGCGGGCAGTCAAACGCCGGGCAAGCAGACAGCGGGCAGGCTGAGGTCCACCTCGCTGCCCCCCGGCTGGCCGAGTCGGGCTTTGCCGACAAGAGGCAGGCCGCCACCAGGCGCCTGGCCCCCTTGCGGCGCAATCTGCGCTTCCTCAGCCGCTGGCTGCGCAATCCCAAGGCGGTGGGCGCCGTGGTGCCCAGCGGCCGCAGCCTGGCCAGCGCCATGGCGGCGGAAATCGACCTCGCGGCGCCGGGCGCCGTGGTCGAACTGGGCGGCGGCACCGGCAACATCACCGCCACCCTGCTGGATGCCGGCGTGCCCGCCCGGGACCTCGCCGTGGTCGAGCGCGATCCCACCTTCGCCCGGCTCATCGCGGCGCGGCTGCCCGACGTGCGGGTGCTGCAGGGCGATGCCGCCGAGCTGCGCCGCCTGCTGCGTGAGGCCGGCATCGGCCCGGTCAAGGCCGTGGTCTCCGGGCTGCCCCTGCTGTCCATGCCGGACCGCATCGTCCTGCGCATCATCGCCGAGGCCATGGAAGCGCTGAGCGACGACGGCGTGCTGGTGCAGTTCACCTACGGCCCGGCCTCGCCGGTGTCGCGCCGCATCCTCGCGCGGCTCGGCCTCACCGCGCAGCGCACCTCCTGGGTGGTCGACAACTTCCCGCCGGCCAGCGTGTGGCGCTACCGCGCCGCCGCCGGCGGCGTCAGCGAAAAACGCAGCGCGTGACTCTTTTATAGAGCTGAGAGAGGCCTCGTCCTTCGAGACGCGATCCTTACGGATCGCTCCTCAGGATGAGGCTT
>DAIQBR010000078.1:0-8238 GCA_036781105.1 Kiloniellaceae bacterium | reverse complement strand
AACGCGGAGCGTCGTCTCGAAGGACGAGGACCGTGGTGCCATTGAGTGCACTGCTTCGATTGCCTGCGACGCGGCAAGACGCCTCGTCCTTTGAGATGCTCGCTCGCGCTCGCTCCTGAGGGTGAGGCTTGAGATCTGAGGCTTTAGTTGTGAGCCTACTCCGCGGCGTCGACGCGGCGGATGATCTCGGCGGGCTTCGCCTCGGTGCGCCGCTTGAAGTCGGTGGTGCGGATCATATCGCGCACCCGCGGCTGAATCTCCGTGCGCCAGCGCGTGCCGTTGAACACGCCGTAGTGGCCGACACCCGGCTGGACGTAGTGGTAGTGGTCGTCGACCGGGATGTTGCCGCAGAGATCGTGCGCCGCCTCGGTCTGGCCGAGTCCGCAGATGTCGTCGTGCTCACCCTCCACCGTCATCAGCGCCGTCTTGCGGATCTTGCCGCAATCGACCGGCCGGCCGCGGTGCAGCATCTTGCCGTCCGGCAGGGAGTGCTCCTGGAACACGGTGCGCACCGTCTGCAGATAGAACTCCGCCGTCAGGTCCATGACGGAGAGGTATTCGTCGTAGAAGTTCTGGTGCTGATCGACCGAATCGCAGTCGCCCTCGACGAGGTGGCGGAAGAGATCGGCATGGGCGTCCATGTGGCGCTCCAGGTTCATGGTCATGAAGCCGGAGAGCTGGATGAAGCCGGGATAGACGCGCCGGAAAGCGCCCGGGTTCGGGAAGGGCACGCTGTGGATCACCGCCTGCTCGAACCAGGAGATCGGCCGCGAGGCCGCCAGCTCGTTCACCGCGGTGGGATTGCGCCGCGTGTCGATCGGCCCGCCCATGAGGGTCATCGAGGCCGGCTGCATGGGGTCGTCCTCTCCCGCCATGGCGGCCACCGCGGCGAGCACCGGCACCGACGGCTGGCACACGCCGATGACGTGGGTGTTGGGGCCGATGAAGCGGAGGAAATCGACCACGTAGTCGATGAAGTCGTCGAGGTCGAAGTCGCCGTAGACCAGCGGCACCAGGCGGGCGTCGCGCCAGTCGGTCACGTAGACGTCGTGCTCGGGCAGCATCGCCCTCACGGTGCCGCGCAGCAGCGTCGCGTAGTGGCCGGACAGCGGCGCCACGATCAGCACCTTGGGATCGTAGCGCTTGCCGGCCTCGCTCTCGCCGCGCTTGAAGTGCAGCAGATCGCAGAAGGCCCTGGACTTGACGCACTCGATCTCGACCGGCGTCGGCAGGCCGAGAATGCTGGTTTCCTCGATGCCCCAGTCCGGCTTGCGGTAGCGCCGGGTGACGTTCTCGAACACCTCGCTGGCGGCGCCCATCGCCTTGCCGGCAGGCGTATAGGCCAGGGGGCTGTAGGCGCTGCGGCAGAGGTAGCGCAGGGCGTCGTTCTGCAGGCGCAGCGGCTGCACTGCAGCATGAATCATCTCGTAGGCATGGTACAGCAAAGCTAAAAGGTCCCCAGAGTTGGCGTACCCTGCTGGGCACTCCCTTGTGCTGTCTTGCTTTTTATCGGGGAGACGGGAACGTACCCGCTCCGCGGCGCCGGGATGACAGCCGATGCTGCGACGCAACAAAACCTTAGCACCGGGGGTCCCCCCGGCGAAGTGAAAAGTCGCCCCGCCCGCGCCGCCCGAAAGGCGATTGGCGGCGCCGTAAATCGCCTGCCGAAGCAGGCGGCCGGGGGGCGCCCCGGGGGGCGTCTTGACGCAAGTCAATGCCTTGCGGCGGCAGCAAAATTATCATTCTCGCCAGTTCCCGCGGCCGCCCTGAAAGCGTTGTTCGGCCGCGACGGCCCCAGTACCCCATCAGTCAGGATACGCCAGGGATGCCTAAGAGGGGATGAAGAGCCTGAAAAGGGGGTGAAGACCATGTCCAGCATCATCGACAGCCTGCGCAGCGACCATTCCCGCATGACCAAGCTGCTCGACGCCCTGGAGCGCCAGATCGGCCGCTTCGAGGAGGGCGGACTGATCGACTTCGAGATCGCCGACGGCATCCTGCACTACTGCCGCAGCTATCCCGACCGCCATCACCATCCCCTGGAGGACCTGGTCTACGAACGCCTGAAGCGGCGCAATGCCGAGGCCGCCAGCGCGATGGGCGACCTCGGGCGCGAACACGCCAAGCTCGCCGCGCTGACCGCGGACTTCGCCGAACGACTCGACGCCGTCGAACAGGACGTGGCGATGGAACGCCACGAGTTTCTCGATCCTGCGCGCGCCTTCCTCACCGGCTATCGCCATCACATCATGATGGAGGAGAAGCATTTCTTCCCGGCCGCCGAGCGCAGCCTGACGCCGGAGGACTGGCAGGCCATCCAGCGCGCCCGCGAGCCCGGCGTCGACCCCCTCTTCGAGCACCGCGAGGACGACCGCTTCGACGCCCTGTACCGCGACATCGTCGACTGGGACCGCCAGTTGCCCGCCGGGGCGTAGCCCGCGATAGTTTGAAGAATCCGGGCAGGACCCCCTATGATCACCGTCCGGTAACAGTGATAGAGGGCGGATGCGCATGAGCGACGACGACGGCGGGCAGAACATGGCCGTGTTCTGCGATTTCGAGAACGTGGCGCTCGGCGTGAAGGACGCCAAGTACGCCGCCTTCGACATCGGCCGGGTGCTGGAGCGCCTGCTGCTGAAGGGCGACATCGTGGTCAAGAAGGCCTACTGCGACTGGGCGCGCTACAAGGACTTCAAGGGGCCGATGCACGAGGCCGCCTTCGAACTCATCGAAATCCCGCACGTAAGGGTCTCGGGCAAGAACTCCGCCGACATCCGCCTGGTCGTCGACGCCCTCGACCTCTGCTACACCAAGCCGCACATCGACAGCTTCGTCATCATCAGCGGCGACTCGGACTTCTCCCCGCTGGTCTCCAAGCTGCGCGAGAACAACAAGACGGTGATCGGCGTCGGCGTGAAGAACTCGACCTCCGACCTGCTCACCGCCAACTGCCACGAGTTCATCTACTACGACGACCTGATCCGCGAGCAGGACAAGCAGCGCCAGGCCAAGGCGAAGCGCAAGCGCAGCAGCAGCAAGAAAACGGCGAAGAAGCAGCCGAGCGGCGAGGAGGATCTGAAGCAGGAGGCCTTCGACCTGGTCACCGAAGTGATCGACGACCTGATGAAGGAGCGCGGCGCGCAGGAGAAGGTCTGGGGCTCCATGGTCAAGCAGACCCTGAAGCGCCGCAAACCGGGCTTCAACGAGAGCTACCACGGCTTCCGCGGCTTCGGCCAGCTGCTGGAAGAGGCCGAAAAGCGCAAACTGCTGGAACTGGAACTGGACGAGAAGTCGGGCGGCTACATCGTCAAGCGGCTGGTCGACTGAGAGGAAGCTCAGCCGGCGACGGCGACCTCGGCCATGACGGCGGAGAAGTGGCAGGCCGCCGCGGCCAGCACGAAGGCGTGCCAGATGGCGTTCTGGTAGGGCAGCCGGGTCCAGAGGTGGAACACCACGCCGAGGCTGTAGAGCAGGCCGCCGACGCCGAGCAGCACCAGGCCCGCGAGAGAAACCGCGGTGACCAGCGGCTGGATCGCCACCAGGATGCTCCAGCCGAGCAGCAGGTAGGCGGCGATGGAGAGGCGGTCGAAGCGGTGCGGCCAGGCGAGCTTCATCACCACGCCGCCCAGCGCCACCGTCCAGACGAAAGCGAGCAGGCCGTGGCCCCAGGCACCGCCGAGGGCGACCAGCAGGAAGGGCGTGTAGGTGCCGGCGATCATCACGAAGATGGCGGCATGGTCGAGGCGGCGGAAGTGGCTCTTCCAGCGCCCGGGCGGGGCGAGGTTGTAGAGCGCCGAGCAGCCGAGCATGGCGAGCAGGCCCGCCGCGTAGAGCCCGAGGGCGAGCCAGCGCAGGGCGTCGGCGGCGGGCAGCAGGACGATCAGCAGGGAGACGCAGGCGGCCAGACCGAAGGTGAGCCCGAGGCCGTGCACCACGGCATCGGCGATGCGCTCGCCACGGCTGTAGCGCGGATGCTCGTCGTAGCCTTCGACCGCCACGGTCGCCTCTTCCTTCATGCCGCCTAGTCGCGCCCTTCCAGATCCATCTTCAGTTTGAACAGCTCCAGCATGTCCTTCAGGACGACCACGCCGACGAGGCGGTCGCCGACGGCGACGATGAGGCGGCTGGAGCCGGTGCGGCTCATCAGCGCCATGGCGTCGACGGCGTCCATGCCCGGATCGACCGTGTTCTCCTCCGTGCAGGGTACCATGAGATCGCGCACGCTGAGATAGGGCCACTTCTCGCGCGGTTCCCGCTTCAGATCGCGGGTCGCGATGCAGCCGAGCAGCCGGCCCTCCGCGGCCACGGGGAAGAGGTCGTAGTGAAAGCCGTAGACGTAGTCCTCGACGAAGCGGTCGAGCGGCAGCTCGGGCGGCACGGAAACGCTCTCGTGAGTCATGAAGCGGCGCACCGGCTCGCCCTCGAAGAGGCGGCGGGTCAGCATCTGCTGGTAGGAGGCCTCCGCCGCCCCGCGCAGGAACATGCCGATGAGGAACCACCACATGCCGCCGATGAAGTTGCCGCTGACGATGCTGAGCACGCCGAGCAGGATGAGCACGAAGCCGAAGCCCTTGCCGGCACCGGCGGCCGTGCGGGTGGCCGCGCGCAGATCGCCGCGCCAGTACCACAGCGCCGCGCGTAGCGCGCGGCCGCCGTCCAGGGGAAAGGCGGGTATCAGGTTGAAGCCGCCGAGCAGCAGGTTGATGAAGGCGAGGTAGTGCAGCACGGCGGTCACCTGCAGCGGCAGGCCGACCGCCACGCCGGCAGCGGCGAGAAACCAGAAAGCCAGGGCCAGCACGAAGCTGGCGATCGGTCCGGCGATGGCCATGAGGAACTCGGTGCGCGCGTCCTTGGGCTCCTCCGTCATCTCGGCGACGCCACCGAAGATGAACAGGGTGATGCCCTTGATCGGCAGGCCGTAGCGCCGCGCGACCAGGGAATGCGACAGTTCGTGGAAGATCAGGGAGAACACCAGGCCGAGCATGCCGGCGAACGCCATCCACCAGTAGGTGGCCACGCTGAAGCCCTCGTACCAGGCCGGAAACAGGCCCTGGGCCAGCGACCAGGTGACCAGCACGGCGAGCAGCAGCCAGCTTACGTCGACCCGGACCTTGAAGCCCAGCAGCTCAAACAGGGTGATGCTGTGTCCGCCCATGCGCTTCCTTCACCGTCTCGTCCAGGTTGGGGACATTCTTGCATATAAGGGCCGGCCGGGGGATTCCAAGCGGACCCGCCGCGGCCCCTTCGCGTGGCGGCGCCGGTCGGGTAGGATGACCGACAAGATCGGAAACCCTTGCCAGCGAGGGGGCTGAGCATGCGAAAGACGACACGGCCGATGGGCCTGGCGATGGGCCTGGCGATGGTTCTGGCCGTCGCCGCCGCCCTGCTGCTGCGGCCGGGCGCAGCGGCAGCCGCCGAGGAACTGCGCATCGGCATCTCGCAGTATCCCACCACGCTGCACCCCAGCCGCGAGGCTTCCGTCGCCAAGTCCTACGTGAACTCCATGACGCAGCGCCCGATGACGGTCTACGACCACCAGTGGGAACTGATCTGCATGCTGTGCACCGAGCTGCCGCTGATCGAGGCCGGCACGGCGATCCCGGAAGACCTGCCGCCCGAGGTGGAAGGCGCCGGCGACGGCCGCGGCATCGCGCTGAAGTACACGATCCAGCCGGAAGCGACCTGGGGCGACGGCACGCCGATCACCACCCGGGACGTGCTCTTCACCTGGAAGGCGGGCAAGCATCCGACGGCGGGCATCGGCAACCTGGAACTCTACCGCCGCATCTACGCCATCGACGTGGTCGACGACAAGACCTTCTGGATGCACTACGACCGCATCTCCTTCGAGTACGCCGCCATCAACGACTTCCGGCTGCTGCCGGCGCACATCGAAGAGCCGATCTTCGACGCCGCGCCGGAGGACTACCGCAACCGCACCGCCTTCGACACCGAACCGACCAACCCCGGCCTGTGGTTCGGCCCCTACCGCATCACCGAGGCGGTGCCGGGCTCGCGCCTGGTGCTGCAGCCCAACGAGACCTGGTGGGGCAAGCAGCCGGCCTTCGAGCGCATCACCATCCTCACCATCGAGCAGACCACGGCGCTGGAAGCCAATCTTCTCTCCGGCAACATCGACATGATCGCCGGCGAGCTGGGCCTCACCCTGGACCAGGCGCTGGCCTTCGAAAAGCGCCACGGCGAGGACTACCAGGTGATCTACGAGCCGAGCCTGCTGTACGAGCACATCGACCTGATGCTCGACAACCCGATCCTGCAGGACAAGCGGGTACGCCAGGCGCTGCTCTATGCCATCGACCGCGAGACCATCAACCAGCGCCTCTTCGAAGGCCGCCAGACGGTCGCGCATTCCGACGTCTCGTCGCTCGACTGGGTCTACAACGAAGACGTCAAGAAGTACCCCTACGACCCGGAGAAGGCGGCCGCGCTGCTCGACGAGGCCGGCTGGAGCAGCCTGCGCGGCGGCATCCGCCACAACGCCAAGGGCGAACCCCTGCAGCTGGAATTCATGACCACGGCGGGCAGCCGCATCCGCGAGCTGGTGCAACAGGTGCTGCAGAGCCAGTGGAAGCAGGTCGGCATCGACATCCGCGTGCGCAACGAGCCGCCGCGGGTCTATTTCGGCCAGACCCTGCACGAACGCCGCTTCACCGGCCTGGCGATGTTCGGCTGGGGCAAGGGGCCGGAACACATTCCGCGCACCACGCTGCATTCGGAGGAGATTCCGACGGCGGAGAACGGCTGGTCCGGGCAGAACTACACCGGCTTCAGGAACGAGGAGATGGACGAACTGATCGAAGCCATCAACCTGGAGGTCGACCGCCCCAAGCGCAAGGCGATGTGGGACAGGCTGCAGCAGATCTATGCCGAGGAGGTGCCGGTGATCGGCCTGTACTGGCGCTCCAATCCCCACATCCTGCCGAAGTGGCTGAAGGGCCTCAGGCCCACCGGGCAGATGGCGCCCTCCTCGCTGTGGGTCGAGGACTGGACCGTCGAGGGCCGCTGAGCGGGACCGCCGAAAGATGCTGACCTACTTCGTGCGGCGGCTGAGCGAGTCCTTCCTGGTGCTCGCCATCATGTCGCTGGTGATCTACCTGCTCATCGGCCTCATGCCGGGCGACCCCATCGACATCATGATCTCCTCCGACCCGGAGATGACCTCCGCCGAGGCCGAGCGCCTGCGCGCCATCTACGGGCTCGACCGGCCGATCCTGGAACGCTACCTCGCCTGGCTCGGCAACCTGCTGAGCGGCGACTTCGGCTACTCCAGGCTCTACAACCAGCCGACCATGGACATCCTGCTGCCGCGCCTCGGCAACACGGTGATCCTCATGGGACTGTCGTTCCTCCTCGCCCTGGCCATCGCGCTGCCGGCCGGCATCTACGCCGCGACGCGCCCGCAGAGCCCGGTCGACCACGCCATCAACCTGATCGCCTTCGCCGGCATCTCGGTGCCGCCCTTCTGGCTCGCCATCCTGCTGATCATTCTCTTCGCGGTGACGCTGGGCTGGCTGCCCGCCGGCGGCATGGGCGACGGGCGCGACTTCTGGGGCGACCTGCGCTTCCTGGTGCTGCCGGTCATCGCGCTGACCATCGCCACGGTGGGCGGCATCATCCGCTTCATGCGCGCCGCCGCCCTGGAAGCGCTGCGCCAGGACTACGTGCGCACGGCCCAGGCCAAGGGGCTGTCCGGCCGCCAGGTGGTGCTGGGCCACGTGCTGCGCAACGCGATGATCCCGGTGGTCACCATCCTGGCGCTGCAGATGGGCAACCTGTTCTCCGGCGCGCTGATCACCGAGCAGGTCTTCGCCTACCTCGGCATGGGCAAGACGATCTACGACGCGGTGACCGGCAACGACTACAACGTGGCGCTGGCCGGCCTGCTGCTGGCGACGCTGACCACGCTGCTGGCCAACCTGCTGGCCGACCTCGCCTACGGCTGGCTCGACCCGCGGATCACCTATCAATGACGGCCCCGGGCCCCGATCGCGGCGCGCTGGCCGCCGAAGCCGCCTACGCCGGCGGCGCCGCGCTCTCGGTGCGGCAGATCTTCTGGCGCCGCTTCCTGCGCCACCGCCTGGCGCTGGGCAGCCTGATCTTCCTCATCCTGCTCGCCCTCGCCACGGCGGCGGCGCCGCTGGTGGAAGCCCTGCTCGGCGTCGACGGCAACCTGGTCGACCTGTTCAGCGCAAAGCTGCCGCCCTCGCCGGAGCATCC
>DAIQBR010000077.1:0-11878 GCA_036781105.1 Kiloniellaceae bacterium | reverse complement strand
CATCCCCGACGTCGACAGCCTGTACTTCACCATGCTGAACCACAACAAGCGCTCGATCACGCTCAACACCAAGAGCGAGAAGGGCAAGGAAGTGCTGACCCGGCTGGTCCAGACCTGCGACGTGCTGGTCGAGAACTTCGCACCGGGCGCGCTGGACCGCATGGGCTTCGGCTGGGAGCAGGTGCAGAAGATCAACCCGCGCATGATCTACGCCTCGGTGAAGGGCTTCGGCCCGGGCCCCTACGAGGACTGCAAGGTCTACGAGAACGTCGCCCAGTGCACCGGCGGTTCGGCCTCGACGACCGGCTTCCGCGACGGCCCGCCGACGGTGACCGGCGCCCAGATCGGCGATTCCGGCACCGGCCTGCACCTGGCGCTCGGCATCGTGACGGCGCTGTTCCACCGCGAGAAGTCGGGCAAGGGCCAGCGCGTGCTGGCGGCCATGCAGGACGGCGTGCTGAACCTCTGCCGCGTGAAGCTGCGCGACCAGCAGCGCCTGGAGCACGGCCCGCTGAAGGAATACAGCCAGTACGGCCAGGGCATTCCCTTCGGCGACGCGGTGCCGCGCGCCGGCAACGATTCCGGCGGCGGCCAGCCGGGCTGGATCGTCAAGTGCAAGGGCTGGGAGAGCGATCCCAACGCCTACGTCTACTTCATCACCCAGGCCGCGGTGTGGGGCAACGTCTGCGACCTCATCGGCAAGCCCGAGTGGAAGGAAGACCCCGCCTACGCCAAGCCGGACGCCCGCCTCGACAAGATCCCGCAGATCTTCGACACCATCGAGGAATGGACCAAGACCAAGACGAAGCTGGAGGTCATGAAGGCCTGCAACCCGCTGAACATTCCCTGCGGACCGATCCTCTCCATGAAGGAGCTGGCCGAGGAGCCGAGCCTGAGGGCGACGGGCACCATCGTCGAGGTCGACCACCCCGAGCGCGGCAAGTACCTGACCGTCGGCAACCCGATCAAGCTGTCGGACTCGCCGGCCGAGGTGAAGCGCTCGCCGCTGCTCGGCGAGCACACGGAAGAGATCCTGCGCGACGTGCTCGGCTACTCCGAGGACGAGGTGCAGGAAGCCTGGTCCAGCGGCGCGCTGGGCGCTGCGCCCAAGCAGGCTGCCGCCGAGTGAACGTTAGGCGTCGCGCCGGGATAAGACGGCGCGGCGCCCGCCAGGGCTGATCAACAGCGACACCAGAACACCCAACTGAAGACACAGGGGAAGTGCGAATGCGGATAGTTGTCCACGGCCAGCAGGCCTTCGGCAAGGCGGTGCTCGAAAAGCTGCTCGAGCGCGGCGAGAACGTGGTCGGCGTGTTCTGCGCGCCCGACAAGGAGGGCCGGCCGACCGACCCGCTGAAGGAGTTCGCCCTGGAGAAGGGCCTGACCGTGCATCAGCCGGCCTCGTGGAAGACGCCGGAGGCCAAGGAGCTGATGGCGTCGTTCAAGCCGGACCTCTGCGTCATGGCCTATGTGACCCTCTTCGTGCCGCAGGACGTGGTCGACCTGCCGACCAAGGGCACCATCCAGTACCACCCTTCGCTGCTGCCGCTGCACCGCGGGCCGAGCTCGATCAACTGGCCCATCATCATGGGGCGCAAGCAGACCGGCCTGACCATCTTCGAGCCCGACGAGGGCCTGGACGAGGGCCCGGTCATCATGCAGAAGACCGTCGACATCGGCCCCGACGACACCCTGGGCTCGCTCTACTTCGACCACCTCTTCCCGATGGGCGTCGAAGCCATGGTCGAGTGCGTCGACCTGGTGCGCGACGGCAAGGCGACGAAGACGCCGCAGGACCACAGCAAGGCGACCTACGAGAGCTGGTGCCGCAAGGCCGACGCCGAGATCGACTGGTCCAAGCCGGTCGACGAGGTCTACAACCTGATCCGCGGCACCAACCCGCAGCCGGGCGCCTGGACCACCTGCAACGGCAACGAGCTGAAGATCTTCGACAGCCGCAAGGTCGAGGGTTCCGGTACGCCGGGCGAGGTCATCGCCGTCGACGGCGACAGCTTCACGGTGGCGGCCAAGGGCGGCGCGATCCGCGTCGACCGCGTGCGCCCGCACGACGACAAGAAGATTTCTGCCGGTGACTTCGCGGCCAAGGCGGGGCTCTCCGTCGGCACGAAGCTGGGCAGCTAAACAGGGAAGCACTCCGGCCGGTCACGGCGGGCGCGGCCCGCCGGACGGCCCGGGTAGGCAACAATCACCAGATAAACAGGCAGAACACCCCCATGGCGAAGTCCGATATCGAAATTGCCCGCGAAGCCAAGATCCGGCCGATCACGGAGATCGGCGACAAGCTGAGCATCCCCGCCGATGCGCTGATGCAGTACGGACCGACCAAGGCGAAGATCAGCTTCGACTACCTCGAGTCGATCAAGAAGAACAAGGACGGCAAGCTGATCCTGGTGACCGCGATCTCGCCGACGCCGGCGGGTGAGGGCAAGACGACCACCACGGTGGGCCTGGGCGACGGGCTGAACCGCATCGGCAAGAAGGCGATGATCTGCCTGCGCGAGCCCTCGCTCGGGCCCTGCTTCGGCATGAAGGGCGGCGCCGCCGGCGGCGGCTACGCCCAGGTGGTGCCGATGGAGGACATCAACCTCCACTTCACCGGCGACTTCCACGCCATCACCTCGGCGCACAACCTGCTGTCGGCCCTGATCGACAACCACATCTACTGGGGCAACGAGCTGGGCATCGACGAGCGCCGCGTCGCCTGGCGCCGCGTTCTCGACATGAACGACCGCGCCCTGCGCGACACGGTCACCTCGCTGGGCGGCGTCGCCAACGGCTTCCCGCGCCAGACCGGCTTCGACATCACCGTGGCCTCGGAGGTCATGGCGATCTTCTGCCTGGCCGACGGCCTGGCCGACCTGGAGAAGCGCCTGGGCGACATCGTCATCGCCTACACCCGCGACCGCAAGCCGATCTACGCCCGTGACGTGAAGGCCGAGGGGCCGATGACGGTGCTGCTGAAGGACGCGCTGATGCCGAACTTCGTGCAGACCCTGGAGAACAACCCCGCCTTCATCCACGGCGGGCCCTTCGCCAACATCGCGCACGGCTGCAACTCGGTCTCCGCCACCAAGAGCGCCCTGAAGCTGGCCGACTATGTGGTGACGGAAGCCGGCTTCGGCGCCGACCTGGGCGCCGAGAAGTTCTTCGACATCAAGTGCCGCAAGGCGGGCCTCAACCCCGAGGCGGTGGTCATCGTCGCCACGGTGCGCGCGCTGAAGATGCACGGCGGCGTCGCCAAGGACGCCCTGGGCGACGAGAACGTCGACGCCCTGAAGAAGGGCTGCGCCAACCTGGGCCGCCACATCGCCAACGTGAAGAAGTTCGGCGTGCCCGCGGTGGTCGCCATCAACCGCTTCGTGAAGGACAGCGAGGCCGAGCTGGCGGCGATCCAGGAGTTCGCCAAGAGCCAGGGCGTCGAGGCGGTGATCTGCGAGCACTGGGGCAAGGGCTCCGAGGGCACCGAGGAACTGGCCAACAAGGTGGTCGGCCTGATCGACGGCGGCAGCGCCAAGTTCAAGCCGCTCTACGAAGACAAGATGCCGTTGTTCGACAAGATCGACACCATCTGCAAGCAGATCTACGGCGCCTCCGGCGCGGTCGCCGACAAGAAGGTGCGCGACCAGCTGAAGCAGTGGGAGGCCGACGGCTACGGCGACTACCCGGTCTGCATGGCCAAGACGCAGTACAGCTTCTCGACCGATCCCAACCTGCGCGGCGCGCCGGAGGGGCACGAGGTGCCGGTCCGCGAGGTGCGCCTCTCGGCCGGGGCCGGCTTCGTGGTGGCGATCTGCGGCGAGATCATGACCATGCCGGGGCTGCCGCGGGTGCCCTCGGCCAACAGCATCAAGCTCGACAAGGCCGGCCTGATCCAGGGCCTGTTCTGAGCCGGACGACCTGTTTGTCTGTGACGACGCGGGTAGGGGAGTGGTCGCAGCCGTGTAGTACGTAATCCAGGCTCACCGCGGCGCAGAGAAGCCGCGGGAGCCGCATGGAGGGAGGAGTTCCGTTTATGTCCTTGCGTTCGATCCTCGTGCCGGTGCGTGGCGACGGTTTGGGGGAAGGTGTGCTCGATCACGCCTTCTGCCTGGCCAAGCGGCACTCGGCACACATTGAAGTCCTCCACTGCCGGCCCAAGCCGGAGGACATGATCCCCTACGGCATCCCGATTCCCGCCAGCCTGCGCCAGTCGCTGACCGCCTCGGCCTCGGCGCTGGCCGACGAGCAGGAAGGCGAGATCCGCAAGCTGTTCGACGACTACTGCGCCAAGCGTGGCATCGACGAGGTGAACGGCTATCCCTGGCCCGAGGACAGGGTCTCCGCAACCTGGCGCGAGACGGTCGGCAAGCAGGCCAACGTGATCGGCGTGCGCGGCCGGCTCTGCGACCTCATCGCGGTGGCCAAGCCGGACCGCGACCAGAATCTCGGCCTGAACACCCTGCAGGCGGCGCTGGTCGAATCGGGCAAGCTGGTCCTCATGTGCCCGCCGAAGCCGGTGAAGGATCTCGGCGCGCGGGTGGCGGTCGCCTGGAACGGCAGCGGCGAGGCCGCACGGGCGATGACCGCGGCGCTGCCGATCCTGCGCAAGGCCGATGCCGTGGTGCTGCTGACAACGAGCGACCGCGAACTGCCGGTGAGCGCCGAGGAGGCCAAGGTCTACCTGGAGACCCACGGCGCGGCCTGCAGCATCCAAAGCTTCAAGCGCGGCTCGCAGTCGGTGCCGAAACTGCTGATGGAAGAGGCCCGCAAGGCCAGTGCGGACTGCCTGCTGATGGGCGCCTACGGCAAGAGCCGGCAGCGCGAAATCATCATGGGCGGGGTGACCCAGCACGTGGTGGATCACGCCGATCTGCCGATCCTGTTCATGCACTAGCCGGCGAGGGTGTTCCGGCGCTTTTTCCGCGCTTGCGAAGGCGTCGGCCGGCGTCGCACCGGAGCCCGGCAAGTAATGCAACTGTTAGTCACGTAAGATCTTGTCCGGGCGGGAGGTTGTCGAGAGAAAGTAAGCGGTGGTCTGGTCTTTTGACCAAATATTGCAGCGCAATATTCATGCTTATTTTCTATCCGATGAATAAGAACAGTAGACCTGAGGGGCGTCACACGGTATTTTGTATACCACACACCATGGAAGCTAATGCGGCGCCCGTGGTTCGCATCGCGAGAAGAAAAGGATAAGGTAGTAAGTACCGAAAGTGCTGGGATATCAACCTTATGGGGAATATCCTACAGACCTATCCAAAAAGAATACATCGGGAGGTAAGTGAGCATGAGAGTTACCAGAAGAGTCCTCACCGGCTACGCGCTGGCGCTGGGCATGGGCGCCGCCTTTACGGGCGTCATGGGAAGCGACGAAGCCAAGGCCCAGGGATGGGAACCCAAGAAGCCCGTCGAGATGATCATCATGGCCGGCACCGGTGGCGGCGCCGACCAGATCGCCCGTCTCATTCAGGGCATCATCGACCAGAACGGCTGGTCTCCGCGTCCGTTCATTCCGATCAACAAGCCCGGCGGTTCCGGAGCGGAAGCCCTGCGCTATCTGCAGGACAAGTCCGGTGACGACCACACGGTTCTCGTCACCCTGAACAGCTACTACACCACGCCGATCATCAACGAAGGCCTCGGTGTCGACGTCACCAAGTTCACCCCGCTGGGTCTCATGGCCCTCGACACCTTCCAGCTCTGGGTCACCGCGGACAGCGGCATCGACTCGCTGGACGACTGGGTGCAGACGGTGAAGGCGGCCGACAACTGGAACGTGGGCGGCACCGGCAAGGGCCAGGAGGACTCCATCCTCTTCGCCATGCTGCAGGCCGAGTTCGACATCAAGAACATCACCTACATTCCGTTCCCTGGCGGCGGCACGGTCGCCAAGAACCTGATCGGCAAGCACATTGCGACGACGGTGAACAACCCGTCCGAGCAGATGCAGTTCTACAAGGCCAGCCAGAGCGTTCCGCTGGTGCAGTTCACCGACGAGCGTCTGGCAGCTTTCCCGGACGTGCCGACCAGCAAGGAGTTGGGCCACGACATCGTCTACTTCATGCAGCGGTCCTTCAACGCACCTCCGGGCATGTCTGCGGAGGCCCAGGAGTTCTACATCGGTCTCTTCGAGAAGGTGTTCCGCTCCGACCAGTGGCAGAAGTTCTGCTCTGACGAAGGCCTGATGTGCGACAAGTGGGTTGCCGGCGCCGATCTCGCCGAATTCCACGACAAGCAGCTGGCCCGTCACAAGGCCCTGATCGAGAAGGTCGGCGCAGCCGCCATCACCGGTCAGTAAGCAAGTAGCGTTACGGGAACGGGGGGTGACATCCGGATCACCCCCCGATCCTCTCCAGACTGCCGGCGGCCGGAAGGCCGCATCCGGATCCAACACAAGATAGTTTTGATCGTGTTCGTAGCTGCGCGTTTTAAGGAGGCGCCGGTATGACGGTTCGTACTGCCGAGATTCTGGTGGCAATTGTCCTGGCCATCATGTCCGCCGGGATCATGTGGAAGAGCACCGAGCTGAATGTCGGCTGGGTGCCGAGGTCCGGCCCCGGCGGCGGTGCATGGCCCTTCTGGCTGGCCACCGGCATGCTGGTGACGTCCATCTGGACCATCGTCAGGTGGCTGCGCGGGGTGACGCCGCAGTCGCGCTCCTCCGAGCTCTTCATGAGCGCCGACGCGGTGGCCATCGTCGGCCCCGTGGTCGTGGGCCTGGTGGTGCTGCTGGTGGCGACGCACTTGATCGGCATGTACGTCGCGGTCTTCTTCTTCATGATCGCCTTCGTCCGTTTCCTCGGGCGGCATACCTGGATTACCACCATGTGTCTCGCGTTCGGCGCGCCGATCGTCATGTTCTGCTTGTTCGAGTGGGCCCTCAGCACGCCCTTGCCGAAGGGACTGGCCGTACTCGAACCGCTCTACTACCCGCTCTACGACCTCATGTACTGATGGCGAAGACGGAACTGCTCCTGAACTCCAGGGGCACAGCAACAGCCTGATCAGGCAGGGATCAATTTAGGAAACGCAGGCGGTAGTCGGACATGGAAACAATTATCGATCCGCTCATGGGCGGTCTGCTCGAGGCCATTCAGCCGGTCAATCTGATGATGATGATCGCCGGTTGCATCGTCGGCCTCTTCGTCGGTGCGATGCCGGGCCTGGGTTCGGTGAACGGCGTCGCCATCCTGTTGCCGCTGACGTTCCTGGTGCCGCCCAACGCGGCCATCATCTTCCTGGCGGCGATCTACTACGGCGCCATGTACGGCGGCGCCATCTCCTCCATCACCCTGGGCATACCGGGGGCGTCGACAGCGGTGGCGACGGTCTTCGACGGCAGACCGCTCGCCATGGCGGGCAAGGGCGACCAGGCCCTCATGGCCGCCGCGATGGCCTCCTTCATCGGCGGCACGGTGTCGGTGGTGCTGTTCACCCTGGCCGCTCCGCCGCTGGCCGCCTTCGCGCTGAAGTTCGGCCCGCAGGAAGAGTTCGCGCTGATGCTGCTTGCCTTTGCCACTTTCATCGGGCTGGGCGGCGACGACATCCCCAAGACGCTGTTTTCGATCTTCATCGGGCTGGTGCTGGCGACAGTCGGCTACGACATCATCTCCGGCAAGCCGCGCCTGGTGTTCTTCGAACTGAACGCCTTCACCCGCGAGATCAGCTTCCTGGTCCTGGCCATCGGCATCTACGGCATCGGTGAGATCCTCTGGACGATGGAACAGTCCGGCGGAAAGATGCAGGTCAGCTTCGTGAAGTCGAGCTTCAAGTCGGTGCTCGAGAACCTCAAGCGCGTGAAGGAGTACTTCGCCACCTCGGTCTTCGCCGGCGTACTGGGCTACGTCGTCGGCGTGCTGCCGGCGGCCGGTGCGACGCCGGGCTCGCTGATGGCCTACGGCCTGGCCAAGACCTTTTCCAAGAACCCGGAGAGCTTCGGCAAGGGCAACATCGTCGGTGTCGCGGCGCCGGAAGCGGCCAACAACGCGGCCTCCACCGGTTCCATGCTGCCGATGCTGACGCTGGGCATTCCGGGCTCGCCGACCACGGCAATCCTGCTGGGCGGCATGATCATCTGGGGCCTGCGTCCGGGGCCGCTGCTCTTCGTCGAGCATCCGGACTTCGTCTGGGGCCTGATCGGCTCGCTCTACATGGCCAATATCTTCACGGTGATCGTGAACATCGCCTTCATTCCGCTGTTCGTGCGGGTGCTGGTGATGCCCTTCACGATCCTGGCGCCGGTCATCTTCGTGCTCTGCCTTGTCGGCGGCTACTCGCCGAACGCCCTGCTGTCGGATGTCTGGCTCATGGTGCTGTTCGGCGTGACCGGCTACATCCTGCGCAAGCTGGACTACCCGGTGGCGCCGGCGGTGCTGGCCATCGTGCTGGGACAGCTGGCCGAGCGCTCCCTGCGCCAGTCGCTGCTGTCGTCCCAGGGCGACCCGATGACCTTCGTCGAGCGGCCGATCTCAGCGATCATTCTGGCCGCGGCGGTGGGGCTCATCCTGGTGCCGGTGGTGCGCAAGATGTTGCCGAAGAAGGCCAATGCCGCCACGTCCAGCAGCGATGCCTGAGGCGGTGAGCCCCCGGCCGGCGGCGGCCGGGGGGCCGCCTCCGCCGAAGGCGCCATGGCCAAGCGGGTGCCGGATGGGGTATCGAGGGTTCCCGGACCCCCGCTCTTCGGGGGCCGGGAGCGGCTCTGCGGGGAGAAAGGATTTGCCGGAAGGTGGCTCGTGGTATACCATATGCCAAGAGAATTCGATCTCAGATCTCCGCGAGGAACGCTGTCTTAGTCATTGATTTCCTTAAGCTGGTGATGAGGCGGGCGGATCCATGAACCTTCACGAATACCAAGCCAAGGACCTGTTGCGGCGCCACGGTGTGAAGAGCCCCGAGGGGCGTCTCGCGCGCAGCGGCGAGGAGGCAGCCGAGGCCGCGCGCGATCTGGGCGGCAGCCGCTGGGCGGTCAAGGCACAGATCCATGCCGGCCTGCGTCAGGGCGCCGGCGGCGTGAAGTTCTGCGACAGCGCCCAAGCCGTGGGCGAAGCCGCCGCGGCGCTGCTGGGCAGCCGGCTGGTGACGCCGCAGACCGGCGCCAAGGGTAAGCTGGTGCGCTCTGTCTACGTCGAGCAGGCCGCCGACTATGAGCGCGAGCTCTACCTGGCCGCCCTGGTCAACCGCTCGGCCGGACGGGTCGCCATCATCGCCGCCGGCGAGGGCGGCAACGACATCGAGGCCCGCCTCGCCGCGGCGCCGGAGAAGATGCTGAGCCTGGACATCGATCCCGACAGAGGCGTCGACGCCGGTGAGGCGCGCCGCCTCGCCGAGGGGCTCGGCCTCAGCGGCGGCGCGGCCGACCAGGCGATCGCGGTCATGCGCGCGCTCGACAAGGCCTTCACCGCCTACGACGCCAGCCTCATCGAGATCAATCCGCTGGCCGTCACCGCAAGCGGCGACCTGCTGGCGCTGGACGTGAAGATGGTGCTGGACGACAACGCCCAGTTCCGCCACGCCGATCTCGCCGAGCTGCGCGACGACGAGGAGGTCGATCCCGCCGAGCTGGAAGCGCAGCGCTACAACCTCAATTACGTGCATCTGGAAGGCAACATCGGGGTCATGGTGAACGGCGCCGGCCTGGCCTTGGCCACCGTCGACCTGCTGAAGGAGCAGGGCGGCGAGCCGGCGGACTTCATGGATGTGCGTCCCGAGGCGACGCGCGCGCAGATCACCCACGGCTTCAAGCTGCTGCTGCGCAACCCGGCGATCGACGCCATCCTGGTGAACATCTACGGCGGCGGCATCCTGCGCTGCGACACCGTGGCCGAGGGCATCGCGGCGGCCTGCAAGGAAGAAGGCCTGCGCGTGCCGCTGATCGTGCGCGCGGCGGGCACCAACGGCGAGCTGGCGCGCAAGATCCTCATGTCGCAGGGCGTGCCCGTCACCTTCGCGCAGACCCTGGGCCAGGCGGCCGCCAAGGTGGTGGAAGTCGCAGGACGGAGAGCGGCCTGATGGCGATCCTCATCGACAGCGATACCAAGGTCATCTGCCAGGGCTTCACCGGCGCCCAGGCGACCTACCACATGGAACGCGCCATCGCCTACGGCACCAAGGTGGTCGGCGGCGTGGTGCCCGGCAAGGGCGGGCGCGGCCACCTGGGCCTGCCGGTCTACGACACCGTCGCCGAGGCGCGCGAGGCGACCGGCGCCACCGCTTCGGCGGTCTTCGTGCCGCCGCGCAACGCGGCCGACGCCATCATCGAATCGATCGACGCCGGCATCGAAGTGATGGTCTGCGTCACCGAGCGCATCCCGGTGCTGGACATGGTGCGCGTGAAAAAGCGCCTGGAGAGCTCCGACAGCCGCCTCGTCGGCCCCAATTCGCAGGGCATCATGGTGCCCGGACGCTGCAAGATCGGCGTCATGCCGGCGCACCTGGAGCGGCCGGGCAAGGTCGGCATCGTGTCGCGCTCGGCCTCGCTGACGTCAGAAGTGATCGAACAGATCTCCAGCCAGCGCATGGGGCAGTCGACCTCCATCGGCGTCGGCGGCGACCCGGTGCACGGCATGGGCTTCGTCGACTGCCTGGAGCTGTTCTTCGCCGACCCGGATACCGAATGCGTCGTGCTGCTGGGCGAGATCGGCGGCAGCGACGAGGAGGAGGCGGCGGCCTATCTGAAAGCCAACCCGGCGCCCAAGCCGGTGGTCGCCTACGTCGCCGGACTGCACGCGCCGACGGAGCGCCGCATGGGCCACGCCGGCACCGTGAACGTCTTCGGCCAGGGCGATGCCGCCGCCAAGATCGACGCCCTGCGCGAGGCCGGGGTCAGGATCGCGGCCTCGCCGGCGGAGATCGGACTCACGGTGCGCCAGGCCGCCCGGGCGTAACGCGGCCGCTGATGAACCCCAGCAGGCAAATGCGTCAAAAGGTGTCGGTCCCGGCCAAGCGTCGGCCGGCCGCGGCGGTAAAACACCGCCAGGGACAAGAGAGCAGAGGATGGCCCCAAGCCAAAAACAGGGCGGGGCCCGTCAGGATCGGAGATTAGTATGCCAGAGGGAACGCCGCGCCCGTTCGAGCGGCAGATTCATCCGGGCTCCGGCCGCCGCAAGGCACCGAAGACCCCCAAAGGACGCCAGCTCGACCCGCAGGCCGAGGCGGAGGTGCTGGCGCTGCTGGGCGACCGGCCGCGCCGGCCCGACCTGCTGATCGAGCATCTCCACCTGATTCAGGACAACTACGGCCACCTGGCGGCGCGCCACCTGCGCGCCCTGTCGCACGAGATGAAGCTGCCGATGGCGGCGGTCTACGAGGTGGCGTCGTTCTATGCCCACTTCGACATCGTGCTGGAAGGCGAGGCGCCGCCGCCGCCGCTGACCATCCGGGTCTGCGATTCCATCACCTGCGAGATGATGGGCGCCCAGGACCTGCTGAAGGCGCTGCCCAAGGAAGTCGGCGACAAGGTCCGCGTGCTGGCGGCGCCCTGCATGGGGCGCTGCGCTTCGGCGCCGGTGGCCGAGGTCGGCCATCGCCACGTCGATCATGCCACCCTGGAGAACTTGAAGGCGGCGGTCGGCGAAGACCACCATCCGGTGATCCCGGCCCACACCGACTTCGAGGCCTACCAGGGCGAAGGCGGCTACAGCCTGCTGCGCGCCTGCCTGGCGGGCGAGCGCACGCCGGAAGAGCTCATCGAGATCCTCTCCAGCGCCAGCCTGCGCGGCCTCGGCGGCGCTGGCTTCCCGACCGGAAAGAAGTGGCAGATCGTGCGCGGCTTCAAGGGCCCGCGCCTCATGTCGATCAACGGCGACGAGGGCGAGCCCGGCACCTTCAAGGACCGCCACTACCTGGAAACCGATCCGCACCGCTTCCTGGAAGGCGCGCT
>DAIQBR010000076.1:2396-11886 GCA_036781105.1 Kiloniellaceae bacterium | reverse complement strand
GCCTTTCGTCGGCCTGCCGGGCAACCCGGTCGCCGTGGTGGTCACCTTCCTCACCATCGTGCGCCCGCTGATCCTGCGCCTCATGGGCGGGCGCGATGCGCCGCCGCATACCTTCCGCGTGCGCGCCGGCTTCGACCACAAGAAGAAGAAGGACCGCCGCGAGTGGATCCGCGCCCACCTGGAGGAGGACGGCGCCGGCGGCCTGACAGCCCGCAAGTTCCCGCGCGAGGGTGCCGGCATCCTCTCCTCGCTGGTCGCCGCCGATGGCCTCATCGAGCTGCCCGAGGACTTGACCCGCCTGGAGGCCGGCGCGATGGTGGATTTCCTGCCCTTCAGTGAAGTGGCGCAATAACAAGCTCTTAGGAAGAAGATCGTCACCGTGAAACTGCTGTATTTCGCCTGGCTGAAGACCAAGACCGGCCGCGCCGAAGAGGATGTCACGCCGCCCGAGGGCGTCGGGACCGTGGCCGAACTGCTGTCCTGGCTGGAAGCGCGCGGACCGGAATTCGCCGACGCGCTGTCCGACCGCGGCGCCATCCGCGTCGCGGTGAACCAGAGCTATGCCAAGCCCGGCGACCCCATCGGCCCCAACGACGAGGTCGCCCTCTTCCCGCCGGTGACGGGAGGCTGAGCATGGCGATCCGGGTGCAGGCGGAAGACTTCGACGTCGGCAAGGAGATGGCGCAACTGACCGCGGGCAACCATGCCATCGGCGGCGTCGCGGTCTTCGTGGGTCTGGTCCGCGATCTGGCTGGCGGTGCCGAAATCTCCGCCATGACCCTGGAACACTACCCGGCGATGACGGAGAAGATGCTGGCCGAGATCGAAGCGGAAGCACAGGCGCGCTGGCCCCTGGAAGCGAGCCTCGTGATCCACCGCTACGGCCGCCTCGAACCCGGCGATCAGATTGTGATGGTCGCCACCGCCTCGGCGCACCGCCAGGCCGCCTTCGAGGCCTGCGAGTTCCTCATGGACTGGCTGAAGACCAAGGCACCCTTCTGGAAGCTGGAAGAGACCGACCAGGGCGCCCAGTGGGTCGACGCCCGCGACAGCGACGACACCGCCGCCGCCCGCTGGGTGAAGCGCGACCCCGACGCGGCGGAATAGCTGCCTCCCTAATCCTGCCGCATTCCTGCCTATGATTGGTCCGGTGACCACCGGATGAGGAGAGATGCCTTGAGGGGGGGCCTGATCGCCGGCGCCGTGCTGCTGCTCGCGGCCTGCACCGCGCCGATCCCGGCAGATGTCGAATTGGTCTCGGTCGAGGCCGTCGCACCGAAGGGTTCGAAACTTCTGGCCGGTATGCTGCCGGCGGGTCTTACGGCTGACACGGAGCGGCGCCCGCTGCGCGTGGCCTTCGCCAGCCGGGTAAACCTTGTGCGCTTCGTCACCTTCCACAACTACAGCCTCAACGTCGACGCGCGCTTCTGCGATGCCGCAGCGGGCGCGCAGAACCTCGCCGTCTCTGCCATCTACTGGCAAGGCGTTCCTCTTGCCCCCGGCGGCCCGGACCCGATCGAGGCCCAGAAGGAGTCGCGCGACGACCTTGTCGCCTACAGCTTTCTCGTGGATGCCGGCAAGGACGCGTCCCCCGCGGGCGATATCTGCTTCAATGTCACTGGCGGCAACGCGGAGCGAGGCTACCGTTCAAACACGGTGGTGATCCCGCAGATCGAGATCGAGATGGCGCTGCGGCAGTAAGCGGGCCCCGGAAGGTCAGGCCTCGTACCTGATCGCCACCACTTCCAGTTCCTGGTCGCCGGCCGGGCGTTTCCAGACGATGGTGTCGCCGACTTCCGAGCCGTCGAGGGCGCGGGCCAGCGGCGAGACGTAGGAGACCTTGCCGTTCTGCGGCTCGGCCTCGTCCTCGCCGACGATCTGGTAGTCGTGCCGCTTGCCGTCCTCATCCTCCACCGTCACCACGGCACCGAAGGCGACCTTGTCGCGCGGCTGCTTGGCGAGGTCGACGGGGATCGCCGTGCGCAGGCGTTCCTCCCAGTAGCGCATTTCCTGTTCGACGCGCGGCAGGTGTGATTGCGCAGAGAGTTCGCTGTCGTGCGATTTCAGGTCGGCGCGCTCCTCCTCGTACTGCCGGGCCTTGTCCTGCAGCATCTTGAGGCCGGCCGGCGTTACCAGGTTGGGATGCTCGCTGACCGGCAGGTTGACCTTTTCTTCCGGCGTGCCGGCGTCGTCTTCCTTCACGAAAGCGCGGGACATCTCTCACGTCTCCTCATCCAAAATAAGAAACCGGGCGGCGCCTGCTTCGCGCCGCCCGGTCTTTCACGACCGATATTTGCGGCGCTAGGCGGCGCTGGCCGCCGCGTGCTTGCGCACGAGGGCGTCGTAGTCGTTCATCAGGTTGCGGGTGATCTCTCCCGCCTGGAACCTGTAATCGTCGATCTCGGCCACCGGCGTCACCTCCACGGCGGTCCCCGTCAGGAATATCTCCTGCGTCTGTGCAAGTTCCTCCGGCTTGATCGCCCGCTCGATCACGTCGTAGCCGCGCCGCTTGGCGAGGTCGATGACGGTTCGGCGGGTGATGCCGTCGAGGAAGCAGTCCGGCGTCGGCGTGTGGATCTTGCCGTCCTGCACCAGGAATACGTTGGCACCGGTCGCCTCCGCGATCAAGCCACGATAATCCAGCATGAGGGCGTCGTTGTAGCCCTTGGCCTCGGCGGCGTGCTTGGAGAGGGTGCAGATCATGTAGAGCCCGGCAGCCTTGGAGCGGCAGGGCGCCGTCTCCGGCGAGGGCCGCTTCCAGTCGGCGATGGTCATGCGGATGCCCTTCATGCGGGCCTCCGGCGTGAAGTAGGCCGGCCACTGCCAGGCGGCGATGGCGACATGGATCTTGGTCTGCTGGGCGGAGACCGCCATCATTTCGCTGCCGCGCCAGGCGACCGGACGGACATAACCGTCGACGATGCCGTTGGCCTCCAGCACCGCCGTGGCGGCGGCGTCGATTTCTTCGCGGCTGTAGGGCAGGTTGAAGCCCAGCAGATTGCCGGAGGCCAGCAGCCGGTCGTGGTGCTCCTCCATCTTGAAGATATGCCCGGCGTAAGAGCGCTCCCCCTCGAAGACGCAGGAGCCGTAGTGCAGGCCGTGGCTCAGCACATGCAGCTTGGTATCGCGCCAGGGCATCAGCTTGCCGTCGTACCAGATGACGCCGTCACGGTCGTCGAAAGGAAGAATGGACATTGTTCGTCTCGTCCCTAATACCTCGCCCTGAAGCTTGTTGCGGCAGGGCCTGTTGATCGTTGCTCTCGTTTGGCCGTTGCACCCGGACCGCCGGCCCGCCTATGACTGCCTCGCCCGGCACCTGCCGCGAAGGAAGCCTTGGTGCGTCTCCTAATCCCAGAGGGTGGCCCCCGGAGGCTGGCTTCCCGGAACCGGCGCCCGGAAACGCCTGAAGTTCAAGGAAGATTAGTCAGCAAGGCTCACCAATCAGAGATTTTATTCTGTTAATAGTCTCGATTTGATACTTTCGATCAAATCTTGCTAGCCTTATGTAACAAGATTAGGTAGATATGTCAACATGGCTGACATAAAAGGCGGTCCCAACCCCCTCTTCCTGCGCGAGGAGGAACTGCGCCAGGCGATGGAGTTGCTGTTCTTCGCCTACCGCGACTTCACCGGCGAGCCGGACCAGACCCTCGCGGACTACGGTTTCGGGCGGGCCCACCACCGGGTGATCTACTTCGTCGGCCGCCACCCCGGCATCACGGTCTCCGATCTGCTGGCCATCCTGCGCATCACCAAGCAATCGCTGTCCCGGGTGCTGGGCCAACTGGTGCACGACGGCTTCATCATCCAGCGCCCCGGCCTGCGCGACCGCCGCCAGCGCCTGCTGGAGCTGACCGACAAGGGCCGCGAGCTGGAGAACAAGCTGACCGAGCAGCAGCGCGTGCGCATCGCCCGGGCCTATCGCAGCGCCGGCGCCGAGGCGGTGGAGGGCTTCCGCACCGTGCTCATCAACATCATCGACGAGGCCGACCGCGGCCGCTTCGAGCGCCCGGAGATGGGCAAGCCCCTGGGCGGCAAGCCGGGCCCGGTCAAGTCCGGTGGCAAGCTGCCTGCCGCAAAGACCGCGACCCGGCGCTGAAGCGGCGGGCGCCCGATCTTGGCACGCCGAGGCACCCGGGAACTGAGATCCATCCCCTGGGGCATCCGCCATGCCATGCCCCGGCTGCGCTTCCAGCGCCGGCGTGACGGCAGTTTCGTTTACTTCCCCAGCCCCTTCTCCGTCACCGGCGCCTACGAGGTCCCCGACGAGGCCCTGGCGGATACGGTCAGAGCCGCCCACGCCTGGCGACGGCGTGCTGTCACCTTCTACACACTGACCATGGCATTCTGTATCCTCGGCGGCGCCCTGGCGGCCAGGCCCCTTTCCATCGAGATATCGGCAACCTTCGATGCGGATCGGGCCACCATAGAAACGGCCCTGCGCCTCGCCGGCCTGCTGATGGCGCTGCTTTCGGGCGCTCTGCTCAGTGTGCTCGGGCGCCGCAGCTTCGCGCACCGCCATCTGCCGGGCTTCAAATTCGCAGCCAACGAGCCGCGGGCCGTGCTGTTCCGGCCGCGCGTGGTATATGGCGCCGGCCATCTCCGCGCGACGGCCCTGGCGGCCATCGCGGCCGCCCTGACCTTCTGGGGTATCCGCCTCTATCGCTTTCCTGCGGCCTACGCCGAAGGCAAGTCCTGGGCCTACGTCGTCGAGGCTGAGGTTGCCTGCCTGGTCATGCTTGCCGTTGCCTATTGCGTCTTCATGCTGGTCCACGCCCGGCGCCTGCGCCGGCGGCGCGCCAGGCACGCCGACGCCAGCGAAATCTGGGCGGAGATGGACGTCGCCTCCGGCTGGCAGAAGCGCAGGAGAGAACGCAAGCCCGGCCCGCGCCCGCTGATCTGGCGCATCCTGCTGCCCGACTTCGGTAGTGGAATGCTCGCCAACCGGCTGGAGAGAGCGTGGACGGGGCTCGTCTGGTCCGTCCTCTTCCTTACCCTCCTCATCGCCTGGCTCGCTGTGGAAGGCTAGGGAGCGAAGGCAGCGAGGAGACCTCCGCCGCGCCTACTTTCTGTCGCTGGCAGCCCTCCGCGTGCGGGCCTATACTCCGGCCCCATGACTGGACAAGCAAACCTGCAGGCTGGCAAGCAGGCCGCGGCGGAGCAGCCGCATATCCTGGTGGTCGACGACGACACGCGGCTGCGCGAGTTGCTGCAGCGTTACCTCAGCGACCAGGGCTTTCGCGTCACCACCGCGACCGATGCCGCCGAGGCGCGGGCCAAACTGGCGGCCCTGGCCTTCGACCTGCTGGTGCTCGACATCATGATGCCGGGCGAGACCGGTCTGCAGCTCACCGAGACCCTGCGCCTCGACAGTGCGGTGCCGATCCTGCTGCTGACCGCCATGAACGAGACGGAGAACCGGATCGCCGGCTTCGAATGCGGCGCCGACGACTACCTGCCGAAGCCTTTCGAACCGCGCGAACTGGTGCTGCGTATCAACGCCATCCTGCGCCGCGTGCCGCCTCCGCCCACCGCCGAGCCGCCGAGCAAGGTGACCTTCGGCGACTACTGTTTCGACCTGGAGCGCGAGGAACTGACGCGCGCCGGCGACTTTGTGCGGCTGACCGCGGCGGAGTCCTCGCTGCTCAAAGCGCTGGCACGGCGGGCCGGCGAGCCGATCACCCGAGACGACCTGGGCGAGGAGAGCATGATCAGCGGCAACGCCCGCACCATCGACGTGCAGGTGACCCGCCTGCGCCGCAAGATCGAAGCCAACCCCAGGTTCCCGCGCTACCTGCAGACCGTGCGCGGCACCGGCTACGTGCTGATGCTCGACTGAGCCTTTCGCGAGGCGCTGCGATGGATTGGCCTTACAGCCGCCGGTGCCGATTGATAGCAACCCGCCCCCTCCGCTACCCTCCGATGCAATGAGCTCTCAGCCGCCAGACCCGCTCTACCCGCATGGCGGCCCCGGCCCGATCCGCCGCTTCCTGCCGCGCTCTCTGCTCGGCCGCGCGGTACTTATCATCATCACCCCGCTGATCCTGCTGCAGGTGATCTCGACCTGGGTGTTCTACGACCGCCACTACGACACCATCACAAAGCGGCTGGCCCAGGGCCTGGCCGGCGACGTCGCCGCGGTGATCACGATGATCGGCCGCGACCCGGACCTGCAGCACCGGCGCGAGGTGTTCCAGCTTGCCCGCGTCGCCATGCAGCTGCAGCTCACGCTCACCGAAGGGATCGACCTGCCGGCGCCGGAGGCACCCCGGGTGCGCACTGTGGTGGAGACCCGGCTGGACGACGCCTTGCGGGAGCGCCTGCGCCAGCCCTTCGTGATCGACGCCCGCTCGGTCAGCGGCCATGTGGTCATCCTGGTAAAGCTACCGCAAGGACTGCTGCGCGTACTGGTGACCGACGAGCGGCTGTTCTCCTCCACCACCTATATCTTCATCTTCTGGACCATCGGCAGCTCGGTCCTGCTGTTCGGCATCGCCGTCATTTTCATGCGCAACCAGGTGAAGCCGATCCGCCGCCTGGCACGTGCGGCCGAGAGTTTCGGCAAAGGGCAGGAAGTGCGCGACTTCAAGCCGGAAGGCGCCACGGAAGTTCGCCAGGCCGCTGCCGCCTTCATCAATATGCGCGACCGCATCAAACGTCAGATACAACAGCGCACGGAAATGCTGGCCGGCGTGAGTCACGATCTGCGCACGCCGCTGACCCGCATGAAGCTGCAGCTCGAAATGCTGCAGGACGTGCCCGATGCGAAATATCTGCAGTCCGACGTCGCCGAGATGGAGCACATGGTGGAAGGCTATCTCGCCTTCGCGCGCGGCGAAGGCCAGGAAACGCCGGCACCGGCCGATCTGGGCGAGCTGCTGCGCGAGGTCGTGGCTCAGATGACGCGGGACGGCCGCGCCGTCGACCTGCACGTCGAGGAGGACCTCACTCTGCCGCTGCGCCGCGAGGGCATGCGCCGCTGCCTGACCAACCTGATCGCCAATGCGCAGCGCCACGGCCAGCACGTCGCGGTGCGGGCCGGGCGCCGCAAGAATCTGGTCGAGGTGACCATCGACGATGACGGGCCCGGCATCCCGCCCGAGCATCACGACGACGTCTTCAAACCCTTCTTCCGCCTGGAGGGCTCGCGCAATCCGGCCACCGGCGGCATCGGCCTGGGCCTCACCATTGCGCGCGACGTGGCGCGCAGCCACGGCGGCGACGTTTCCCTGGAACCCGCACCCGGCGGGGGGCTGAGGGCGCGGATATGGCTGCCCGTATAGAGGGCCCTCCTCGAGCCTGCGCTCAATGCCCCCGCGGGAGGCCGTTTATACAGCCTTAATGTTTCCAGGCCTAACCTGACCGGACCGCCGTTCATGTCAAAAATGTAGATGAATCAGGTTTTGGAGAGGGCCATGGCCGTCACGCGTGGGTTGATTTCCGAAGAAGAAGTGGATTCCCAGATCGAGGGCGAAGTCATCGACGAAGCCCGGGACCTGGTCAGCAACCTTGAACTGCGCGTGCAGCAGGTGAAGAACGGCGTCCTCAATCCGAAGGAAGCCGCCAAGCTGCTGGCTCAGGAATCCGCCAATCTGCGCATGAAGGCCCGTGCGGTGAACCTGGTCGGCTTCGGTCCGCTGACCCACCGCCTGGACGAATACCTCAGCGAGATCGACGCCGTCGACAACCAGCACGCCGACGACCTGATCGCCTTCGCCGATCGCATCAGCGCATTGCTCGACGGCGAAAAAGTGGACGTCGAGAACGTCGCGAAGGTGCTGCGCGAGCTACCGCAGCAGAACACCTTCAACGTCGAAGACGTGACGGTGATGGACAAGGACGTGACCCTGGTCCTGCCGCAACGCTCGGCCGCCAAGGTCGTCGGCCGCGAGCTGGCCGCCTGCGGCTATCGGGTCTCTACCGTGATGAACCCCATCGAGGCGCTGGAGCTGATCCTCGAGACCAAACCCGACATGGTGATCACCGCCCAGGTGATGCCGCGTCTGAGCGGTGTCGATCTGGCTTGTGCCCTGGCCGCCATGCCGGCCACCAAGGCGATCCCCGTCGCCCTGCTGACCAGCCTTGACCCCGACCATGCAGACCTCAAGGCGCTGCCGATGAACGTCGGCCTGATCCGCCGCGGCGCCCAGTTCGGCGACGATCTCGCCGACGTGCTGCAGCGCTTCAACATCACCTGACGCCTCAGCACCTCGACAGGGCGTAGGGGGCCGCTTTCGAGCGGCCCTTTTCAATCCAGTTGCCTGCGCGACGGGCGGTTAGTACAGCCGGCCGCCGTTGGGCACCGGCTGGTCCGAGGTGACCAGCACCACTTCGCCGGCGGCGTCGGGAAAGCCCAGAACCAGAACCTCCGACATGAACTTGCCGATCTGACGCGGCGGGAAGTTCACCACCGCGGCGACCTGCTTGCCCACCAGATGAGCGGGATCGTAGTGGACGGTGATCTGCGCCGAAGACTTCTTGACGCCGATCGCCTCGCCCAAATCGACCCAGAGCTTGATGGCCGGCCGCCGCGCCTCGGGAAAGGGCTGGGCATCGACGATGGTCCCGACGCGCACGTCGACCTTGGCGAAGTCGTCATAAGCGATCTCCGGTGCGGTCCCCGGTCGACCTGCCTGGCCTGCTGTCATGATCTGAAATGTCCCTCGTCTGTCGCTCGATTCCGGCTGGGGGCGGCGCGCGAAAGTGCCGCGAAGCTATCACCTGCCCGTTGCGTACGGCAAGCCGGCCGCCGCGGCCCCGGGGCCGCAAATTTCTCACAAGGGGCCCGCCGACAATCCATGGATCCTGCATGCCGCGCGCCGAAGGAACTGCTTCTTGCGGCCCGAATGGGCGGCAAAACACCGGCCGATTTCCCCTGCAGAACAAATCTTAATCTGTCGTAAAAACGACAGCGTGTCGTCTTTTGACAAATTAATGTTTCTCCGATAGGGTCCCGCTCCCTGTTCACAAACGGCGCAAGGAGCGCCTGCTGCCGCTATGTCCCTGACACGCGAAGAGCTCGACTTCGTGGTTCCCGCCAAGGCACCGCGCACCAGCCATCCGGTGCGCCGCAAGAAGCTGGTGGAACGCCGGATGGAGGACCTGCGCCGCATTTTCCTCACCGGCCTCGACCACCAGATCGCCCTGGCGCGCGACCCCGACTACACCTATCCGAGCCATGAGTTCGTTGAGGACGACGGCGAGTCGGTAAAGCAGATCACCTACAAGAGCCCCGAGCCCTGGTGGTTCGAGGAAGACGGCACGCTGTTTCTGCGACTGAACTTCGGCGAGCGGTTGATGGTGATCCCGGGCAAGAACCCCGTCATCCGGGTCGGCGACCGCGACAACCTGCTGCCCACCCTGGAGGCGCTGCACCTGCTGGTCGACGACCGCCAGATGGACGACATCATCGAGAAAATGGTGGTGGTGAGCCGCTAGCCGCGCGGCGCGCGGGGATCTCTGCTCAATACTGTTGCTGGTCGCGGTCGAT
>DAIQBR010000076.1:0-2386 GCA_036781105.1 Kiloniellaceae bacterium | reverse complement strand
CATCGAGCACCGGCGCAGCCTCCAGCGCCTCGGCATCGAGCAGCGCGACGACCCGCTCCAGCGCTGCCACCAGCATCGCCTGTTCCCAGGACTCCAGATTCTCAAAGCGCTCCTTGAATATCTCCTGCAGTCCGTCCGGCGCCGCCGCAAGCTTCTCGCGCCCCTCCGCCGTCAGCGAGAGCCAGACCTGGCGGCGGTCACTGTCGCCGCGCTGGCGGCGCACCAGATCGCGGGCTTCCAGCTTGTGCAGCAGGCTGGTGGTGGTCGCCTGCGTGATGCCCATGTGGGCGGCGATCTGTCCTGCCGTGGTCTCGCCGTGCTGATCCAGGACCTGCAGCAACAGCAGCTGCGAGGCCGTCAGTCCGGTCGAGCGGGACAGGTTGCGCGCATAGTTTTCGGTCGCACGCAGGATCTGGCGCATGGCTGAAAGGGCCTGCTGGGAGCGCCGCTTCATAGTGTTTCCCTCACCTTCGCCCCGGTAGTTAGGCACCCGAAGCTTTTGCCGCCGGATTCTAGGGCGACGCAGCCAGCACGCCAACCGGCCATTTAGTTCTGCTAACGAAAGATATTTTCCTCTCTCTTCAGAGTCTCTTTTGATACATAAAATTGTTGATATTCAGGAACCTCGCCGATTTTCCCGGGTTATCAAGAGTATTTGCTGCCAACGCCGGAATCCGCCGGAGATTCACTCCGGATTTACGGTTGACAAATTAGTTTGACGTACAAATTATCTGGTTCGTTTCACCCCTTCGGAGAGCCCCCGCGATGCAGTTAGACCGAGCCGCCACCGCCCCCCGCGCCAGCGACAGCCAGACCGGCACTCAGGCCGTCAGCTATCGCCGCCCGCGCAAGGCCGACGGTGCCCGCATCTGGGACCTGGTCAAGAGCATCGAGGTGCTCGACAACAACTCGATGTACTGCAACCTGTTGCAGTGCTCGCACTTCTCGGGCACCTGCGCGCTGGCCGAGATCGACGGCAAGCCGGTCGGCTGGATTTCCGGCTATATCCCGCCGGAGCAGCCGGACACGCTTTTCGTCTGGCAGGTGGCGGTGCATCCCGACGCCCGCGGACGCGGTGTGGCCAAGCGCCTTGTCCGTGAGCTGCTGAAGCGCCGCGAGTGCCGCCAGGTGCGCCACATCCACAGCACCATCACCCGCGATAACAAGGCTTCCTGGGCGCTGTTCCGCGCCATTGCCGCGGATCTCGACGCGCCGATGGACGACGACGCCCATTTCGAGCGCGACGCGCACTTCGACGGCCGCCACGCCACCGAGCACCTGGTGGAGATCGGCCCCTTCGACCGCGTCTCGCTGCGCCGGGTTGCGTGACCCGCGCCACAAGCATCATCCCGATTCCGCGAATTACAGAAGAGGCCCCTTCATGTCCCAGGCTCCGACGCCTTCAGCTTTCGACACCTTCACCCGCAGAGAATCCGAAGTGCGCAGCTACTGCCGCGGCTTCCCGGTGCTCTTCGAGCGCGCCCAGGGCGCGGAGCTGATCGCCGAGGACGGCCGCCGCTACATCGACTTCCTCGCCGGCTGTTCGACGCTCAACTACGGGCACAACGACGCCGACATGAAGCTGGCCCTGGTCGACTACATTCTGCGCGACGGCGTGACCCACGGCCTGGACATGTACACCCAGGCCAAGTCTGAATTCATCCAGGCCTTCGAGGAAATCATCCTGAAGCCGCGGGACATGGATTACCGCCTGCAGTTCACCGGCCCGACCGGCGCCAACGCCGTCGAGGCGGCGCTGAAGCTGGCGCGCAAGGTGACCGGGCGACGCAACGTGGTGGCCTTCACCAACGGATTCCACGGTGTGACCCTCGGCGCGCTGGCCTGCACCGGCAACGGCTATCATCGCGGCGGCGCCGGCGTACCCCTGGAGGGCGTCACCCGCATGCCCTACGACGGTTTCGCCGATGGCGTCGACGGATTGAAGATGCTCGACTCCATGCTCGACAACCCCTCCGGCGGCCTCGATGCCCCGGCAGCCTTCATCGTCGAAACGGTGCAGGGCGAAGGCGGCCTCAACGTCGCCTCGGCCGAGTGGATGCGCGGCCTGGAAAGGCTCGCCCGCAAGCACGGCAGCCTGCTGATCGTGGACGACATTCAGGCCGGCTGCGGGCGCACCGGCGGCTTCTTCTCCTTCGAGGAGATGGGCATTTCGCCTGATATCGTGACCATGGCGAAATCGCTGTCGGGTATGGGCCTGCCCTTCGCCATGGTGCTGCTGAAGCCGGAGCACGACGTCTGGGAGCCGGCTGAGCACAACGGCACCTTCCGCGGCAACAACCACGCCTTCGTCACCGCCAAGGTGGCGCTGGAGAAGTTCTGGAAGGACGACAGCTTCGCCCGGCAGGTCCAGGAGAAGGGCGACCAC
>DAIQBR010000075.1:4940-11938 GCA_036781105.1 Kiloniellaceae bacterium | reverse complement strand
CCGCCCGCTGTGCTGCGGGCGGACCTTTCTCGCCGCCGGCATGGTCGAGGAGGCCAAGGCGGAGATGCGGCGCAGCATCGCGGCGCTGGCGCCGGCGGTGGCGCGCGGCGTGCCGGTGGTCGGTCTCGAGCCCTCCTGCCTCATGACCTTCCGCGATGAGATGCCGGCCCTGCTGGGCGACGAGTGGACGGCCGAGCAGGCGGAGCAGGTGATGCTCTTCGAAGAGTTCATCGCCGCGCGGCTCGACCCCGAGGGCGGCGGCTTTTCCCTGCCGCTGGCACCGTTGAAGCAAAGCACTGCGCTGTTGCACGGCCATTGCCACCAGAAGGCGTTCAATGCCGTCGTGCCGGTGCAGGAGTCGCTGGCCCTGATCCCGGACCTCGACGTGGAACTGGTGCAGTCCTCCTGCTGCGGCATGGCCGGCAGCTTCGGCTACCAGGCGGAGACGGCGGAGGTTTCGCGCCGGATGGGCGAGCTGAATCTTTTGCCGCGGGTGCGCGCGGCCGGTGCCGAGACCCTGATCATTGCCGACGGCACCTCCTGCCGCCACCAGATCGAGGCCGGGGCGGCGCGTCAGGCCGTGCACGTGGCGCGCCTGCTTCGCCAATCCTCCGATCTTGCGTTAAACTGACGACAGCGAACGAACGGGCGACCATGAGCATTGACATAGCAGCCCCCATCCAACGGCGATCGCTCCACAACGAGTTGGCCGACCGCCTGCGTCACATGATCGTCGAGGGCGAACTGGCTCCCGGCGAGAAGCTGGCGGAAAAGGAACTCTGCGGGCAGTTCGGCGTGTCGCGCACGCCGCTGCGCGAAGCGATCAAGGTGCTCGCCACCGAGGGGCTGGTGCAACTGACGCCCAATCGCGGCTGCACGGTCTCCAAGCTCACGCTGGCCGACCTGGACGAGGCCTTCCCGATCATGGGCGCGCTGGAGGCGCTGTCCGGCGAGCTCGCCTGCCGCCACATCACCGACGCGGAGATCGCCCACATTCGCGAACTTCACGAGCGCATGGTGCGCAAGTACGAGGCCGGCGCCCTGCGCGATTACTTCAAGCTGAACGAGCAGATCCACCAGCTGATTCTGGATGCCGCGCGCAATCCGACGCTGGCCCAGATGCAGCTCAGCCTGTCCGGCCGGGTGCGCCGCGCGCGCTACCTGGCGAACATGTCGCCGGCGCGTTGGGCGCGCGCGGTCGAGGAGCACGGGAAAATTCTGGAGGCCCTGGCCGCGCGCGACGGCAAGCGCCTTGCCGTGCTGTTGAAGGAACACCTCGCCAACAAGCTGCAGACCGTGAAAGACGCCCTGACCGAGTAGCGGCGCCGGCGGAGAGATCCAGAAGTAGGCGGGATTGGCTCGGCGACCTGATCGATGGTGCTGAGCTTGCCTGAGAGATGCTTGCGCACCGCCTTGCGGGCGGCCGCCTCGTCACCCTCTTCGATGGCGGCAAGGAGACGGCGCTTGGCGCACCCGCTGCACCGAGGCCCCGAATGTTGTCGCGGAGGTAGCTGGTGTATGGTGATGCCGGACAAGGGTTGTCGGGATCGGCCCCGGGAGGAGTAGAACGATGAGCCGCGAAGTCTTGAGCGAAGACCAGGTCCGCGCCTATCGGGACAGGGGCTATGTCGTTTTGGAGCGTCGCATTCCCGAGGTGGTCGTCGAGGGGCTGCGCGCCGAGATTGCGCGCTTCGTCGAGGAGGCGCGCGGCATGACGGCCTCCAACGACCGCATCGACCTGGAAGACAGCCACGCGCCGGAAGCGCCGCGGGTGCGCCGCATCAAGCTGCCGCACAAGCTGTCGCCAGTGTTCGACGACCTGCTGCGCTCGGACTGGATCCTGGCGCCGGTGCGCGACCTGCTGGGGCCGAGCCTGCGGCTGCACACCTCCAAACTGAACATGAAGTCGGCCGGCTATGGCGCCGCCGTCGAATGGCACCAGGACTGGGCCTTCTATCCCCACACCAATGACGACATCCTGGCGGTCGGGGTCATCATTGACGACATGGGCGAGGAGAACGGCCCGCTCATGGTCTTTCCCGGCAGCCACAAGGGCCCGGTCTACGACCATCATGCGGCGGGTGTCTTCGCTGGCGCGGTGGACCTCGCCCACTGCGGCCTCGATGCCGCCGATGCCGTGAAGCTGACCGGGCCGGCGGGCTCCATCTCGTTGCACCACGTACGTGCCTTGCACGGCTCGGCGGTGAACCGCTCGGCGCGCGACCGCCGCATGATGTTCTACGAGATCACCGCCGCCGATGCCTTTCCGCTGCGCGGCTCGATGTCGCCTTTCGAAAGCATCGAGGAATATGACAGCCGGTTGCTCTGCGGCACAGCGACCATCACGCCACGGCTCGCCGATGTGCCGGTGCGCATACCGCAGCCGCAGCCGCCCACACAGGGGTCCATCTACGAGATCCAGAAGGCCATGCGGGCGCGCAATTTCTGATTCTGCCAGCTTTCAGTCCGGGTCCAAGGGGCGCAACAGCCGCCATGGGAGTGAAGATCTAGTCGGCACTGCCCTCGCCGAGGCCGCCTTCGGCAAGGCGCGGTTCTTCCAGCGGGAGTTCGCTGTCGGCAACCAGCGCTTCGTCGTCGTCTTCCAGTTCGACCGGCGCCATGCCGCCGTTGGCGAGGTTCACCCGACCGCCAATGCCCAGCATCTCACGCGCCTTGTCGAGGCGCGGCAGGTCCTGCGCCGCCGGGGCGGGAACGCCGCCGGCAAGGCCGTCGCCTTCCAGTTCCTCGGTTTCGAGATAACGCAGCACGTTGCCCAGGCGTTCGGCGCGTTTCCAGTCGTTGCTGATGTTGGCGAGCAGGCGCTTGGCGCCGTCATCGTGCAGCTTGATACCCTCGAAGTGGGGCGCTTCGAAGTTGCGGTACATGATGGCGGCGTGCTGGCCGCCTTCCAGGTAGCCCGGCAGCAGACCGCTGCAGGCATAGCCCCAGCCGCGCAACAGTTCCACCGCCGCTGCGCCTTCGGCGCTGCCGAGGTTGATGAGGACCTGGAAGCTGCGCCGCCCGGCCGCCTCGGCGGCGTTCTCCTGGGCGCCGACCAGGCTCCAGAAGTCGAAGCCGGCCCGGCGCACCAGCAGGCGCGTCATGTCGAAGCGCGGCATGTCCATCATTTCGCTGAGCGTCGCGCGGCGGTCGAGACCGGTGGCCAGAGTGATCTGGCGCGCCCCGCTAACCGCGGCGCCTTCCAGCAGGCGGGTGAACCACACGGCGTAGGAAGGCGGCAGGTGGCAGGGCGCGTAGTCGTGCAGACCGTAGTCGAGGTACTGCACCAGCGTCGCGGCAGGCCCGGTGGCGCCGTCCTTCACCAGCATGCGCTGCGGCACGTAGTCGATCTCCATGCCGACGTCGCGAAAGCCGCGCCGGGCGACGACCTTCTGCGAAACGATGTGGTTGGTCAGCGAGATGCCGTAGACGGCGTGGGCGCCAAGGGTGTCGCGCGCGTAGTCCCGGGCGCGGTCGATCATGCGCACGAAGATGCCGGACTTGCGGTGGTCCGGGGTGACGATGCCCTGGCAGAGTTCTACGAGGCCGCGGTCCGGTGCCGAGAAGGCAAGGGCAATGTGTCCGGCGATGTCGCCTTCGCTATCGCGTGCGATGAGGGAAATCTGGTCGCCGGAGGCGACCATGGCGGCGAAGGCCTCGGGGTCGTATACAACCGAACTCAGGTAGTCGCGGCCGTAGACCGCCGAGAAGGCCTTTGGAATGTCGGGTGCGTCGGCGGCCGTGAAGCCGGTGATCACGTAGCCGTCGGCCTCCTGCGAAGCTTCCGGCAGCATGAGTGACGGCTTGGTGCAGGAAGCTTGTCGCATAACGGCCCATCCCCCGACTCAACTGTACGTGCGCGAGACCACCCCGATCTCGCCCATCTCCAGCTGATAGGTTACTTGGGCTGAATTAAAATAAAATTGAATCTATTTGCTAAATGAAACGTTTATTTTAGACGGACGGATTCGATATGATAGGTCGAATACTAGGTGAAGATTTTCTTACCATCGCTGTCGAAGAATTGAGCAAAGCCGAGAATTCGCTCGGTTTTCCTTGGCTCGCCGAAGGGCAGCAGGATCCTTTCGAAACAGACTTCCGAGCCGCGCTCGCGCCAGGTCATCTTGTCGACGTCGTAAACCGGCACCTGTTCACGCAGGCAGCGGTCATAGCTGCTCAGCAGGTCGTGCCGGTTCTCGAAGGGGATCAGTTCGCCGACCCTGAGGCCGGTGGCTTCGAAACCGTAGAGCTCGCGGTAGACGGTACCGGCGAGGCGGACCCGCAGGTCATCGATGGTGTGACCTTCCAGGATGAAGACACGCGACAGATAGGTGAAGAAATCCAGGGGGTCCAAGGAGGCACAGGGGGGCAGGGGCGCTTGGCCCTTCTTGCTGAGCCAGTAGTCGCAGAAGAAGCGGACCTCCGCGCAGGCCGTGTCCGGGATGCCTTCGATTGCGGCCTTCACCAAGTCGCTCCGCTTTCGCCGGTGTGGGAGCGCCAGGGACCGGCCGGGCCCATCCGCTTCCAGTCCAGCACTGGATTTGAACCTACTACCGAAGTCGGAAATAGGGAACTGGCTGAAATATAAAGCATTTCATGCTGAAAAATAGATTAACACTCTGCCAAGGCGGCGGGCCGGCGCCAAGCGTTTCCATTTTCCTCTTTGGCAGCATCTCTTTGCCATCCGCAGTGCAGGCTAGCTGGTGCCTGCGTGGCGCGGCAGGCCGTCCTTCACATCGAACCAGCTCAGATGCTCGTCGAAATGGACGTGGGCCTGCGGCCGGTAGCCCTCGGGGTCGTCGAGACCGGCGGCATAGAGGTGGATCTCATCCGGCCAGCGCTCGGACTCGAAAGCCATGGGCGTGCCGCAGGTGGCGCAGAAGTGCCGGCGCACGCCGGGTGAGGAGCGATAGACCGCCGGCGGCTTGCCGGTGAAGCGGAAGGCCGACAGCGGCACGCCGAAGAAGGCGGTCACCGGCGAGGCGGTGTTGCGCCGGCAGCTCTCGCAGTGACAGTAGGCGCTCCATTTTTCGGGACCGCTGTACTCGTAGGTCACTTCGCCGCAGAGGCAACGTCCGCGCTTGCTGGTCATCGCTTTGCTTTCAGGGAGATCAACGTGTCATGTAGTCGGGGTCGAGCTCCTGATAGACCTCGTCGACCATCCAGTCGCGGATGACTTCGGGAATGTCCTTGTCGCTGAAACGGCTCTGCACCTCGGCATTCGACGCAAAGGCGGCGAGGTGGGCAAGATCGTCGCCCGACAGCTCGATCTGATAGCCGAGTTCCATCTCCTGCAGCACGATCATGGTCGGCGCGCCCCGCCACATGCGCGCGGCGAAGTCGAAAACGTCGAAGTAGGGCTCATCGCTTTCGGCGTCGAGAGCCGGCGCCGCCTTGCCGCCGATGCCGTTGACCGAATGGCAGACCACGCAGCCTTTGCCGACGAAGAGCTTGAGGCCTTCCTCGGCGCTTGCCAGCGGCACCACCAGCTTGCGTGTCTCGGACATCGGGCCGCCTGTGCCACCGCTCTGCGCCATCGCAGCGCCAGCAAGGCAGAGGGTGGCAAGAAGCAAGCCGGGCACAGCCAAGCGGGGGAAGGTATTCAGGTCCATAAAGGTCGTCCTTTCCGTCGGCGAAAAACTTACCCAGCGGAGACAGTGGTAGCATTTTCGCGCGAGTCGGGGATAGCCTGATTGGCTGCGACGTAGGAAGGGGCGTTGACGAAGGGAGTAAAGCCTTGAACAGCACCGTGAACATCCTGACCGCCGTGGCGCTGGCCATGTTCGGACTCGCCGCCTGTGCGTTGGCCCCCGAGGAGGCCGATGGGCAGGCGCAGCGCGTCTACGGCCAGACCTGGATCGCCGAGGAGGTCGGTGGCCGCCCGGTGGCCAACGGTGTAGAGCCCAGCCTGGTATTCAACCCGGACGGTAAGGTGACGGGCAATGCAGGCTGCAACGGCTACTTCGGCTCGGTGATCATCGACGGTGAGGCGATGTCCTTCGGCAATCTCGGCGCCACCCGTAAGCTCTGCCCCGAACCCGCCATGACCCAGGAGGGCTTGCTGCTGCAGGCGCTCGACAGCACGCGCGGCTATCGCTTGGAGAAAGACGGCCTGGAACTGCTCGACGGCGCCGGGGCGACCCTGGTGCGTTTTCGCACCGAGACCGGCGTCTGATTCCCCGGCGCTACTGCGCAGCGGCGCCGTCGAGGGCGGCGCAGGGGTCCTGCTCGTCGACGCGCGGCGTGAACCAGACATAGTCGAAGAGGCCGGCGTCGAAGGCGCTGTATGCGGTGGCATCTTCGATGCCGGCTGTCACCTCTACCAGGGCCAGAGCCAGCACCTCGCCCTCTGCCGCAGAGCGCCGGTGCAGATGCCAGGGCACAGCACGGTCTCTGCGGACGTGGCCAGCGCCCGCAATCAGCACCGCGCCGTCGCGCGCCGCGCCCGCGCGCAGCAGGGCATCGGCCATCCAGGCATCCCATAGCCGCTGGACCCGGGCCATGGGAGCGAGTGCCGCTTGCGGCAGCCGGCCGCAATGACTCTCATCCAGATCCTCCAGCAGGGCGGCTTCCATCTCCGGCGGATAGGGCCGCTCGAGGTCGAGGCGGGCGGCCAGTTCCGGCGGCGGCGGCTGGCCGCGCGAGACCTCGCGCACCAGGTCGTGCGACGGCTTACCGGGGTGCATGGACAGGCCGTGGATCAGCGCCTGCTCGGCGATCGGCTGGTACTCGGACCAGGCGGGCCAGCCGCGCGGCTGCCAGTCCAGCGCTTCTCCCAGCCGGTCGAGGTCTTCCAGCCGGGCGTCGCGCAAGGCCGCTTCCTGCGCGGGCTCCGCCATTTCCCAGACCACGGCTGGGCGGCGGCCGGCTTGCGCCAGGGCACCGACCACGCGGGCCTGCAGGCGGTGGTGCTCGGCGTTGTCGTGCTTCTCGCCGAGCAGGACCGGCCGCGCCGCGGCCGCCTTCGCGCGGACTTTCGACTCACAGGCACGGCTCAA
>DAIQBR010000075.1:647-4930 GCA_036781105.1 Kiloniellaceae bacterium | reverse complement strand
TTCAGGGGGTGGTCACGGTAGAGCGTCGCCGGCGCGGCGAGCGCGGCGGCGCTGCCCAACAGGCAGAGCAGCCCGGCCAGGGCGGATGACAGTCGCAAAACCGGGCTGTGCCTCCTTGTACTTTGCGGCGGGGCAGTGCTCACCAACACTTTGCGTGGCGTCTTCGCCCTGCGGGGTCACCTACAGGATAGCGGGCGCGGGCGCAACGCAGATGCGGCCCTTCTGTGCGACGCCGTCGTGCAGGTCGGAAGCTTGGCCCTGGCGGCCAGGGAAGGAAGCCCGGCAGAACCTGCCCGAGGTGCGCAGCCTGGAGAAAAGGCCTAGGCCGCCCGGCGCTCGGCGAGGGACCCGGAGCGGCCGTCATCGGCCTGCATGCGGGCGGCATGGCGCTGGCGGTTGGTCACCATGCGGTCGTAGAGCAGGGTGATGGCGCGGCTGCCGGTGCGCTCGAAGAGAAAGGGCAGCAAGGCATGCACCAGACAGGCCAGGGAGGCCGCCATCATGCGCCAGGAAAAACCCCAGGCGGAACCGAGGTGCTGCCAGTAGGTCTCCCCGACGGTGGCGGGGTGGTCGGTGAAAAGCTTGGAAACGGACACCCGTACTCTCCTGTTTCGAGCGGCAGGCCATGATAGGCGGGCGGGCCGGAAATAGGCTTGCAAGTTTGCCGGGTTCTGGCCTAGATGGGGGTAATTTTCACCAGAAATCATGAATAATTGGAAAATTATTGCATGGATGACATCGACCGAAGAATCCTCAAGGTGCTCCAGGAAGCCGCGGACCTGCCGGTGGCGGAGGTCGCCGAACGGGTCGGGCTCTCGGCCTCGCCCTGCTGGCGGCGCATCCAGAAGCTGGAGGCCGAGGGGGTGATCGAGCGCCGGGTGGCGATCCTCAATCCCGACAAGATGAACGTCGGGGTCACCGTCTTCGTCGCCATCCGCACCAGCCAGCACGACGCGGCCTGGCTGCGCGACTTTGCCGAGCGGGTGACGCGCATTCCCGAGGTGGTCGAGCTCTATCGGATGAGCGGCGAGATCGACTACATGATGCGGGTGGTGGTGCCGGACATCAAAGCTTACGACGATGTCTACAAGCGGCTGATCGCCGCCGTGCCGCTGTTCGATGTCAGTTCCAGCTTCGCCATGGAGGCGATCAAGTACACCACCGCGCTGCCGGTCGACTACGCGCGGTAAGGCAAGGCTGGGGGAGGGAAGGGCCTACTCCGGCAGGGCGAAGCCGGTATCGACCTTGCGGATCTGGTAGCGGTTGCCGTTCACGTAGTGCTCGTACTCGAAGGTGCCGGCATCCAGCTTCAGGATCCTGTAGGCATCGTAGAGCTCACCGTTGCGGGTGTCGGCCTTGAGGAACGTGCCGTCGTCGACCCAGCCCTTGGTCGAGAGAAAATAGACCGGCCCGGAAATACCCCACTCGCCGACCTCGATCTGCTCGCGGTAGCTGCCGTCGTCGTCGTAGAAGCGGAAGGTGATGCGGAAGACGCCGTCGGGAAAGGCGTCGACCACCCAGCGCTTGGTGGTGCCGTCGGTCGCGGCGGTCTCGCCGTACCAGCGGCCGACGAAAATCTCGCGCGGCGACTTCGCCATGGCCAGCGTCTCGTCGACCTGGCCGTTGGTGATGGCGGGATCGGCGACCGCGGCGCGGGCCTGCTGCGTCCACATCAGCAGCATGAGCGCCAGCAGGATGGTGATGACGATGCCGAGCAGGGCGCCGTTGCGACGCTCGGAAACGGGCAGGGTCCGCGCCCTGACCTGTGCCTGTGCGCGCCTGCGGTTGTTCCGGCGTACGGTCTCCAGGGGGCTGTACATTTTCGCCTCTCGCCGTCGTGGGCCAGCCTGTGCCTAAGCACGAGGTCTGTTAACCATTGCCTTGTATTTTAACGGAATTTTCATTGTTTGGCGACGATTTCGGCAAGCAGGCAGAGAATCTCATACATGAGCGTGGCCCCGACCAAAGCGGTGGCGCCGGAGGTGTCGAACGGCGGCGCCACCTCGACGACATCGGCCCCGACAAGGTTAACACCGCGCAGGCCGCGGATCATGCGTTGGGCCTCGTGGGTGCTGTAGCCGCCGATCTCCGGCGTGCCGGTGCCCGGCGCGTAGACCGGATCGAGACCGTCGACGTCGAAGGACAGATAGGTCGCCCCGTCGCCGACCACCCGCCGGGCCTCGGCGATCACCGCCTCGACGCCGAGGTCGAAGTATTCCTCGATGGTGATCACGCGGATGCCCTGCGCGCGGCCCCAGTCCATGTCCTGTGCCGTGTAGAGCGAGCCGCGGATGCCGATCTGCACCGTGCGTTTCGGATCCAGCAGGCCCTCCTCGATGGCGCGGCGGAAGGGTGTGCCGTGGGTCAGCTTGTGTTCGCCGAAGTAGCGGTCGTTGGTGTCGGTGTGGGCGTCGAAGTGCACCATGCCGACGGGGCGCTGCTTGGCGATGGCGCGCATGATCGGCAGGGTGATGAGGTGGTCGCCGCCGGCGGAGAGCGGCAGCACGCCGGCCTTGTGAACCTCGGCATAGAAGCTTTCGATCTTGTCGATCGACTCGTGCAGGTCGATGGGATTGACCGGCGTGTCGCCCAGGTCGGCGCAGTTGGCCAGCGTGAAGGGGCTGATGCCGCTCACGTGGTGCACGTTGCGCACCATGGTCGAGAGGTCGCGGATCTGGCGCGGTCCGTGGCGCGCGCCGGCGCGGTTGGTGGTGCCGCCGTCCCAGGGCACGCCGATCAGGCCGATGTCCACGTCGCCGACCTCGGCGAGATCCTCCAGCGGCACGTGGGGCAGCCGCATGAAGGTGGCAATGCCGGCGAAACGCGGCAGCACGAAGCCGGAGACCGGCTTGTAGGAACGCGGCTTTTTGGACATGGCGGTGATGCTGTCTCGGAGGATGATGCAGAACTCGCCACAAGGTGCCGCGAAGCGCACAGCAGGGCAACCGCCGCGGAGGGATGCCGCGGTCGGCACCCCTCCTTGGCTTCTAGGTGAGGGCGAGGCGGTTCAGCCCGAAGATTCGTGGCACATGCCCCAGGTCTGATGCTCGCCGTTGGTCTTGGGCGGCACGTAGGTGCCGCTGCACGAGGCGATGAGGTCCTTCGTGCAGACGGCATGGCCGCCGGGACCGGAGCCCTCGCCGCAGTACCAGTCGGCCAGTTCGGGCACATGACCCTTGAGGTTGGCCGGACCCTGCGGGCGCGGGGCGGTGGGGCGCAGGCTCATGTGCGGCTTCGGCTTTGCCTTCAGGCGCAGCGCGGCGGCCGGGCTGTCGGCCTGGACGGTCCCGGGCACAGCCAGCGTCAAGGTCGTGGCCGTGGCGATCATCAGGGCGGTACCGATCAGCAGGGACCGGCGGCGGATCGAACTGATGGTGACAGTCATGGTCCATCTCCTCAGGTGTGCGGTCTGTCCGTCCTGGAAGGGGGGCGTGACCTGCAGTCTCTGAGTCGGCTGCGGGGAGAGGCGGGTTCAATCGGGATCGCGGCCCGCTAGCGAAGGGCATCTCCCGGCAAGATCGGAAGCGAAAGAAACAAAAATCCATCGTCGGAGAAATCCGGCAGAAACATGCGGCGACTAGGTTCCTCCGCATTGACCTGCCCCGTTCCGGCGCCCTAACCCCATCTCCCAGGGCACCGGAACACCAGGGATCACCCAGTCCCTGGACTGGCGGGGCGCCGGATGCGATCCGGTGCCCCGCCGCCCCTTTCCTGAAAGCTCCTCCTATTTTCCCTGCGCCGCCCGTATTGAGGCGCCGGCGCGCGGCCCCAGGGGACGCGCGCCCAATTTGCTTGCTGGAAGGGTCAGGTCTTGGATATTGCATCAATATTGGCTAAGCTGCGGCCATGGCACGACCCCTTCGCCTGGAACTGGCCGGTGCGGTCTATCACGTCAGCGCGCTTGGCAACGGCGGCCAGCCGATCTTCCGCGGCGCCGAGGATTCCGCCCTTTTGCTGGAGATTCTGGGCGAGGTCTGCCGGCGCTTCGACTGGCGCTGCCTTGCCTATTGCCTGCTGCCGGACCGCTACCTGGTCGTGGTCGAAACCCGCCGGGCGACCCTGTCGCAGGGCATGCGCCAGCTGAACGGCCGCTATACCCAGGCTTTCAACCGCCGCCACGGCATCGGCGGCCACGTCTTCCAGGGCCGCTTCCGCGCGGTGATGGTGGAAACGCCGGGCTACCTGGCCGCCGTCTGCCGTGACGTGCTGCGCCAGCCGGTGGTGCAGGGGCTGGCCGACGAGGCCGCGGCGATCCTCCGGGCGACCGAGGCGCCACGGGACGC